>NZ_JZWV01000109.1 GCF_000966975.1 Streptomyces katrae
CTCTCCGGCGTCGGCGGTGCCTTCGGCGGCCGCGAGGACATCTCGATGCAGATCCACGCCTGCCTCCTGGCCCTGGCCACGGGCAAGCCGGTCAAGATCGTCTACAACCGGTTCGAGTCCTTCTTCGGCCACGTGCACCGCCACCCGGCGAAGCTCTGGTACGAGCACGGCGCCACCAAGGACGGCAAGATCACGCACATGAAGTGCAAGATCGTGCTCGACGGCGGTGCCTACGCCTCGGCCTCCCCGGCCGTCGTCGGCAACGCGTCCTCCCTCTCGGTGGGCCCGTACGTCATCGACGACGTGGACATCGAGGCGATCGCGCTCTACACGAACAACCCGCCCTGTGGCGCGATGCGCGGCTTCGGCGCCGTGCAGGCCTGCTTCGCGTACGAGGCCCAGATGGACAAGCTCGCGGCGAAGCTGGGCATGGACCCGGTCGAGTTCCGCCAGCTGAACGCCATGGAGATGGGCACGATCATGCCCACCGGCCAGGTCGTGGACTCGCCGGCCCCCGTCGCCGAGCTGCTGCGCCGGGTCAAGGCCCGCCCGCTGCCGCCGGAGCGCCAGTGGGAGACCGCCGGCGAGGCCGCGGACCTCCGGGCGCTGCCCGGTGGCCTGTCGAACACCACGCACGGCGAGGGCGTCGTCCGCGGCGTCGGCTACGCGGTCGGCATCAAGAACGTCGGCTTCTCCGAGGGCTTCGACGACTACTCCACCGCCCGCGTGCGCCTGGAGGTCATCAACGGCGAGCCCGTCGCGATGGTCCACACGGCCATGGCGGAGGTCGGCCAGGGCGGTGTCACCGTCCACGCGCAGATCGCCCGTACCGAGCTGGGCGTCACGCAGGTGACCATCCACCCCGCCGACACGCAGGTCGGCTCCGCCGGTTCCACGTCCGCCTCGCGGCAGACGTACATGACCGGTGGCGCCGTGAAGAACACCTGTGAGGCCGTGCGCGAGGCGCTGCTGGAGATGGGCCGCCGCAAGAACGGCTCGTACCACCCGGCGTGGGCCCACGCGGAGCTCCTCCTGGAGGGCGGCAAGGTCGTCACGGACGGCGGTGAGGTCCTCGCGGACATCGCCGACATCCTCGAGAACGAGGCCATCGACCTCGAACTCGAGTTCCGTCACCGTCCGACCGTGGCGTTCGACCTGGTCACCGGCCAGGGCGACGGCCACGTCCAGTACACCTTCGCCGCGCACCGCGCGGTCGTCGAGGTGGACACCGAGCTCGGCCTGGTGAAGGTCGTCGAGCTGGCGACCGCCCAGGACGTCGGCAAGGCGCTCAACATGCTCTCCGTGGTGGGCCAGATCCAGGGTGGTACCACCCAGGGTCTCGGCGTGGCGGTCATGGAAGAGATCATCGTGGACCCGAAGACCGCGAAGGTGCGCAACCCCTCCTTCACGGACTACCTGATCCCGACCATCCTGGACACCCCGACCATCCCGGTCGACGTCCTGGAGCTCGCCGACCCGAACGCGCCGTACGGCCTCCGCGGTCTGGGCGAGGCCCCCACCCTGTCGTCCACCCCGGCCGTCCTCGCGGCGATCCGGGCGGCGACCGGTCTGGAGCTCAACAAGACGCCGATCCGTCCGGAAGCCCTCACCGGGACCCTCTAGGAACGGCCCGGTCCGGGGGCCGCGAGGCCCCCGGACCCCCTCGGACTCTCCGGGCGGTGCGGACACGGGAACGTCACACTTGCCACCCGCACCGCCCGGAGCACCTGAACAACCGCACCGCTCGCGGTCAGCTTCACCGTTTCACCCGCAGTACCCCTGCGAGAACCCCCACGTAGTACCAGCGGTCACCCCCGCACTACCCGCAGTACACGCAGTGCAATTTCGCGTCGCCTCGGGCCGTCACCCCGGGTCGTGCAGCCAACGCAGTTTCCCAAATCCCGCGTCTCCAATCTTTATGCGGGTGCCCCTTTGAACCTTGGGAGTTAGGCACCATGACCCAGTCGTCTGTGGAGCCCAAGACCACCGCGGAAGAGGCCGGAGAAGGATCTCCGAAGCCCGCCGGGAGTTCTTGGCTCGATCGTTATTTCCACATCACCCATAGAGGGTCGAGCGTCGGCACGGAGATTCGTGGCGGCGTCACGACCTTCATGGCGATGGCGTACATCCTCCTGCTCAACCCGCTGATCCTCTCCGGCAAGGACGTCGCCGGAGACACGATGAGCCAGAAGGCCCTGATCACGGCCACCGCCTTCGCCGCGGCCGCGACCACCCTCCTGATGGGCTTCATCGGCAAGGTCCCGCTCGTCCTCGCGGCCGGCCTGTCCGTCTCCGGTGTCCTGTCCTCGCAGGTCGCCCCGCAGATGACCTGGCCGCAGGCCATGGGCATGTGCGTGATGTACGGCGTCGTGATCTGTCTCCTGGTCGTCACCGGCCTCCGGGAGATGATCATGAACGCGATCCCCCTCGCGCTCAAGCACGCGATCACCATGGGCATCGGCATGTTCGTCGCCCTGATCGGTCTCGTGAAGGCCGGCTTCGTCGGCAAGGGCCCCGAGTTCGGTCCTCCGGTCCAGCTCGGTTCGGTCGGCGAGCTCGCCGGCTGGCCGGTCCTGATCTTCTGCATCACCCTGCTGGCGATCTTCATGCTCCAGGCCCGCAAGGTCCCGGGCGCGATCCTGATCGGCATCGTCGGCGGCACCGTCATCGCGGCCATCGTCAACGCCGTGGTCGACATCGACCCGAAGGCCTGGAAGAACGGCCCGCCGGTCCTCGACGGCTCCGCGATCTCCATGCCCGACTTCTCGCTCTTCGGCAAGGTCGAGTTCGGCGGCTGGGGCGACGTCGGTGTCATGACCGTCGGCATGATCGTCTTCACGCTCGTGCTCGCCGGCTTCTTCGACGCCATGGCCACCATCATCGGCGTCGGCACCGAGGCCAAGCTGGCCGACGACCAGGGCCGCATGCCGGGCCTGTCGAAGGCGCTGTTCATCGACGGCGCCGGTGGCGCCATCGGCGGCATCGCCGGCGGCTCCGGTCAGACGGTCTTCGTGGAGTCCGCCACCGGCGTCGGTGAGGGTGCCCGCACAGGTCTCGCCTCCGTCGTCAGCGGCCTGCTCTTCGCCGCCTGCCTCTTCTTCACCCCGATCACCCAGATCGTCCCCGGTGAGGTCGCCTCCGCGGCCCTGGTGGTCATCGGCGCCATGATGATGCAGAACGCCCGCCACGTGGACTGGGCCGACGCCGCGACCGCGATCCCGGTCTTCCTGACCGTCGTGATCATGCCGTTCACGTACTCGATCACCCCCGGTGTCGCCGCCGGTGTGCTCTCCTACGTGGCCATCAAGATCGCGCAGGGCAAGGCCCGCGAGATCGGTGCCTTCATGTGGGCCCTCACCGTCGTCTTCGTGATCTTCTTCGCGCTCCACCCCATCGAGGCGTGGCTCGGCGTCAAGTAATCCCGCGAAGACCGGTACCGACCCGACCGGCACCAGGCTCCCCTAGGCCCGGTGCCGGTCGGGTCACCACCCTTCACGCAACCCATACTGGAAACCGAACCCCTCCGAGGAGGCCGCACATGCTGGACATCGCCGAAGAACTGAACCGGTGGGTCGAGCAGGGACGTGACTTCGCCGTAGCCACCGTGGTGGCGGTCGGCGGCAGCGCACCCCGGCAGCCCGGAGCCGCCCTCGCCGTCGACAGCGAGGGCACGGCCATCGGCTCGGTTTCCGGCGGCTGCGTGGAGGGGGCGGTCTACGAGCTGTGCCGGCAGTCGCTGGAGGACGGCGAGACCGTCCAGGAGCGCTTCGGCTACAGCGACGACGACGCCTTCGCCGTGGGCCTGACCTGCGGCGGGATCATCGACATCCTGGTCACCCCGGTTCCCGTGGGCTCCCCCCGGCGCGAGGCCATGGCCACCGCCCTGCGGGCCGCCTCCCAGGGGGAGGCGGCGGCCCTGGCCCGGATAGCGGAGGGCCCGGCCGAGCTGATGGGCCGCGCGCTGGTCGTCCTCGGCGACGGCTCCTTCGAAGGCGGCTTCGGCGGCCACCCCGAACTGGACCGGACCATCGCCGAAGAGGCCCGCGCCATGCTGGACGCGGGCAGGACCGGCGTCCTGGAGATCGGCGCCGACGGGCGGCTCTGCGGAGAGCCCCTCAAGGTCCTCGTCGAGTCCAGCGTCCCGCCCCCGCGGATGATCGTCTTCGGTGCCATCGACTTCGCCTCCGCCCTGGTGCGGATCGGCAAGTTCCTCGGCTACCACGTGACGCTGTGCGACGCCCGGCCCGTGTTCGCCACGAAGAAGCGTTTCCCCGAGGCCGACGAGATCGTGGTGGACTGGCCGCACCGCTACCTGGAGGCCCAGGCCGGGTCCGGCGCCGTCGACGGCCGCACCGTCCTGTGCGTGCTCACCCACGACGCCAAGTTCGACGTCCCGCTCCTCGAACTGGCCCTCAAGCTCCCCGTCGCCTACGTCGGCGCCATGGGCTCCCGCCGCACGCACGAGGACCGCAACAAGCGGCTGCGCGACGTCGGCGTCACCGAGCTCGAACTGGCCCGGCTGCGCTCCCCGATCGGCCTGGACCTCGGCGCCCGCTCCCCGGAGGAGACCGCCCTGTCCATCGCCGCCGAGATCGTCGCGAACCGCCGCGGCGGCAGCGGCGCGGCCCTGACCGGCGCGCACATCCCGATCCACCGAGACTCCTCGCACACCGTGGTCACCCGCATCGGCTCCGTCGCCTGAACCGGCGGTACCGCCGGAAGGACCGAGGGCGCGACCGAAGACACGACCGAAGACACGACCGAAGATTCGAGAAGAAGGCGCAGCCCCCTGAGGGTTGCGCCTTCTTCTCGTCCCGCCTATTTTTACCGGCCGGTAACGGAGATGACGGAGCTTCTTCGCAACGGAGTTGAGCGGATGTCCCGGTACGGTCGCACCCCTTCACGCACCCTCCGCCTGGCCTGCGCCCTGACCCTGGCGGGCCTCGCCGCCGCGCTGGGTCCGGCCGCCGCCGCGACCCCCCGGGCGGAGCCCGCCGCGGCCGGCGGACTGCGGGAGGTGCTCCTCGTCGGCAACAACTGGGAGGGCACCGCCGACGTCCTCGCCTCCACCGGCGACCTCGCCCGCGTCGGCAGGATCGACGTGATCCCCGACAAGGAGGAGCGGCTCCGCGAGATCTACCTCAACCCCGTGAAACTCGGCTTCTTCCTCGGCATCCGGGCCACCGCCGGCGAGGGCCACGACCAGTTCGCCGACGACATGTACACCACCCCGGACGGCACGGCGGTCGTCGTCTCGCGCCCCAGCTTCGCCGACGTCGTCTCCGTCGACCTGCGCTCGGGACGGATCAACTGGCGCTTTCCGGTGGCCGGTTACCGCGCCGACCACATGGCCGTCTCACCCGACGGCACCCGGGTGGCCGTCTCCGCCTCCACCGCCAACACCGTGCACGTCCTCGACATCGCCACCGGCCGGCAGCTCGGCTCCTTCCCCACCGGCGACAAACCGCACGAGAACACCTTCACCCAGGGCGGCCGCCTCCTGTGGAACAGCTCCATCGGGGACGTCACCTCCGCCCTCGACGCGCCCTGGCTCGACTGGACGAAGGGCGACCGCAGACTCACCGTCGTCGACGCGCAGACCTTCCGCACCGTCCGGACCGTCGACATGCGCGAACGCCTCGACGCCTTCGGCCGCAAGGACCTCTCCGACGCCGTCCGCCCGATGGTCTTCACCCCGGACGAGTCGAAGCTCTACTTCCAGGTGTCCTTCTTCAACGGCCTCGTGGAGTACGACGTCGCCGCCGACCGCGTCACCCGGGTCAAGACCCTCCCCGAGAACCCCGCCACCAGCCCCGACCGCACCACCTGGGTCAACGACTCCCGCCACCACGGCCTGTCCGTGAGCCCCGACGGCGCCAAGCTGTGCGTCGCCGGCACCATGGACGACTACGCCACCGTCGTGGACCGCGCCACCCTCGCCGAAGGCCCGCTGATCCCCGCCGACAAGCCCTACTGGGCCACCGTCGACGGCGACGGCAAGGGCTGTGTCATCTCCGAGAGCGGCGCCGACCGGGTCACCGCCATCGACTTCGCCACCGGCACCAAGCGGGTCTCCGTCCCCGTCGGTGACCACCCCCAGCGGGTCCGCCTCGGCCGCGTCCCGGCCGACTGGACCGGCCCCGGCGCCCGGCAGGCCCCGGCCCCGGTCCGGGAGTAGCGCGGGCACCGACGCGAAACTCTCGGCCACGTTGACGGAGTTCTTCTCCGGTCCGTCGGCCGCCGGCTGGAAGGCCGGCGAACGCAGGCTCATCTGCTGCCTCAGCGATCCCGAGGCCAGGACCACCGGCTCCCTCCGCGTCGACGCATCCTGAGTTCGCACAGATCAAGCCACTATGGTGCGAGCCGTCCGCGATGACCGATTAGTCTCCTGATCATGGTGGACATCCGCGAGGTACCCGAGGACGACATCGCCCGCGCCCAGGAGCATGCCTACCTGGTCTTCCACGACCGGCCCGAGCCGGAAGGACGCGCACGCCACCACGCCCTGCTGAGCCGCTGCGAGCGGCTCGGCGCCTACGACGGGGACGCCCTCGTCGGCTTCATGGCCGCACACCCCTTCCGGCTCTCCGTCCCCGGAACCGAACTCGGCTGCCCCGGCCTCACCTTCGTCTCCGTCGCCCCCACCCACCGCCGCCGCGGCGTCCTCACCGCCCTCATGGACGAACAGCTGCGCCGCGCCGGGGCCGCCGGCAGCCCGCTCGTGTGCCTGTGGGCCTCCGAAGCCGCCATCTACGGTCGCTTCGGCTACGGCCCCGCCACCCAGGGCCTCACCGTCGAGATCGACTCCAGCCGGCCGCTCGCCCTGCGCATCGACCCCGACCCGCGCCCGCTGCGCCTGGTCGACCCCGCCGACGCCCTCGCCGTCATCGGCCCCTGCCACGAGGCCGCCCGCCACACCCGGGCCGGCCGGCCCAGCCGCAGCCCCGCGCGGTGGGCCGAGGAATGGCTCTGCGAACAGGACGAGGAAGACGAGGAGTTGGGCCCGCCCCGGATCCTCGCCCTCGGCAACCCCGGGGAGCCGGCGGAGGGCTACGTCCTCTACCGCACCAAACACGAGTCCGACGACGGCGCCGCCCGCGCCCCCGGCCTGGTCCGCGTCGACGAACTGGAAGCCCGCACCCCGGCCGTCGCCGCCGCCCTGTGGACCTACGTGGCCTCCCTCGACCTCACCGGCACCGTCCGCGCCTGGGGCCGCCCGGCGGACGACCCCCTGCTGTCCTTCGCCGCCGACCGGGACCAGGTCAGGATCACCGCCCAGTTCCCGGCGCTCTGGCTGCGCCTGGTCGACGTCAAGGAGGCCCTGACGGCGCGGTCGTGGGCCGCACCGGTGGAACTCGTCCTGGACCTGGCCGACCCGCGGCTGCCCGCGAACGCCGGGCGGTTCCGGCTCAAGGCGGGCCCGGGCGGGGCGACGTACGAGACCGCTCGCGCGGCCCCCGACCTGACCCTCGACGTACGGGACCTGGCCGCCTGCTACCTGGGCGGGACCCGGGTCACGGAACTGGTCGCCGCCGGACTGGTGGCCGAGCACACCCCGGGCGCCGCGGCGGCCCTGGACGCGGCCCTGCGGACCGGCCTGCTGCCGCACACCGCGGACGAGTTCTGACGGCCGGAGCCGTCGCGGCGGGGGCGGGCGAGCGGACCGCCCCCGCCGGCCGCCCGGCTAGGCGGGCAGCCCGATCCGCGCCGCCGCCATGCCGAAGCCGCTGCTCAGGACGGCGCTGGACAGCCCGTCGCCCTGCCGGCGCAGATCGTCCTCACCATAACGCTTCGCCTTCAGGTGCCAGTTGAGGATCCCCGCGAGCCAGTCCTGGAGCTCGCCCGCATAGGCGTCGAGACCGGCCCGGGCGGCGTCGTCCAGCTTCCGGTCCTCGCAGAGCCGGGGCAACTGGTCCGCGACGATGTGCCGGAACTCCTCCACGCGCCGTTCCATGAGGGAATGACAGATGCGGAGCGCCTCGGGATACCCGATGCCGAAGAAGTTCCGCGTGACGACCAGGTGGTTGTGCATGTCGCCCTCGAACTCCACCTCCTTCTGGTAGGAGAAGATGTCGTTCATCAGGCATGCGACGTCCGCCGCCGCGTTCTCCAGCGAACGGAGCGTCCCCGAACGGTAGACGTCCTCGGGGACGCCGCGTGCCGACTCGCCCAGCCGGCACATGTACATGGTCATCTCGGAGCCGAACGTGCGCCGGCGCATCTCGGCGTAGTCCACCGGGTCCGGAACACGATGATGGAACTGGTTCTCCACCTCCCACACCCAGCTCTCCAGCATGCTCACCATGGCCGCCCGGAACCCGGCGAGGCCGGCCGCGGGCAGCGTCGGGACGGTGCGCTTCCACAGGTCGCCGAGCGCACGTTCCATCACGGTCACCGGCGCCACCGCCGGTCCGGTGCCGTCCAGCGGCATCATCGAGACCAACCGGGCGGTGGCCGCCTTGGCACCGGAGATGTTCCCGGACCGGCCGAACACCAGCGGGTAGTAGTCGTCCGCGTAGGTTCCCCAGGTCAGCCAGCACGCGTTGAGCAGCAGCGCCTCGCGCGTGGCGCCGGGAGCGATGCCCGCCGAGCAGACCGCGAAATCGTAGCCGCGCAGCTACCGCGAAATCATAGCCGCGCAGCTTCCGTTCGTCCCAGATCACGGAACCCGGATCGCCGGGCTGCGGCTCCAGCAGCCCCATCCGCCGGGCCCACTCCACCGACTCCTCGCGCGCGTAAGCCAGATGAGGGCTGAGGGACAGCGGGAACGGCAGCCGCAGATCGGGGATCACGGAGGGGCCGGTGCGTTCGAAGGGGGTGAAGGAGAAGGAGCGGCGGCGCATCTCCACCGACCGCCGGGTGAACACGGCCCCCAGGTCGAACGCGCTGGTCCCGAGCCCGCCCGGCAGGAAGGGCAGGGACAGCCGGGCGGTGGGCCCGGCCCCCTCGTTCATGTAGCGGCCGGAGACCAGGTGCCACTCGTGGCCCCCGGACTGCCAGTCCTGGAGGCCCTTGACGTAGGCGAGGACGGCCGCGATCTCGGGCGGGGTGAGGGCGTGTTCGGCGAAGAGGCGCGGCAGCTCGGCGAGGGCCGTCTGCTCGAACTGCTGGAGCCGGGAGGTGATCAGGTCGTTGGAGATCTCGGCGGCCTCCTGGGTGGAGCACCCGAGGAAGGTCTCCAGCACCAGCACGGCATTCGACAGTTCACCCTCGTCGGTGACCTCCCGCTGGTAGGAGAAGATGTCGTTCCTGACGTGCACGGCGTCGGAGAAGGAATCGCGCAGCACGGCCAGCGGCCGCGAGTGCGCCACCCTCGCCGGCACCTCGGCGGCCGCGTACTCGACCAGCCCGGCCGACCAGGGCGCCCCGCCCACCTTCCGCCGCATCTCGATGTACTCGAGGGGGTTCGCGACCCGCCCGATGCGGATGTTCCCGAGCTCCCACATGGACTCGTCGAGCAGGTTCCTCGTGGACAGGGAGAACCGTTCCCGCCAGTCCGCCGACATGGCCGGCACGGTACGCGCCCACAGGTCGGCGAGCCCGGCCTCCACGGGGTTGGCCGCCTCGGGGAAACCTTCCGCCAGGTCCCTCGGCATGAAGGCGGCGAGCCGGTCGAGATGGGCCCGGGCACCGTCACGGTCCTGGGAGCGCTTGAAGGTCTCCAGGAAGTGGTCGTCGAAGAAGAACACCCACACGTACCAGTCGGTGACCAGCGACAGCGCGTCGGCGTCGCAGTCGGGGTGCGTGTACGCACAGAGCAGCGCGTAGTCGTGCGAGTCGAGGTCCCCCTCGTCCCACACCCCGGACCCCTCCAGCATCCCGAGCCCCCGGGCCCACTCCTTGCTGTGGGCCCGGGCCTCCTCCAGATGGGGGCTGAGCCGGGCCGGATACGGCACGTAGAACTCCGGCAGTTGGAACGGCTGCTGCGTCACGACGGGGCACGCCTTTCATCCGGTGCACGGAGAACCGGCGACCCCGGCCCCCCGCACGAGAGCAGCACTGCCCTACCCCGGACACCGCCCGGACAAGGCGGATTTCACCGCATCAGGTGACACCGGCCCGGCCCCTCGAACGAGGGACCGGGCCGGCCGGTGGTGTGGCGGGCCGGTCAGGGCACCGGGATCGGCAGGGGCGCGGTGTTGAGGGTGGACATGCCCCAGCGCTGCGGGTTGGTGCGGTTGCAGTCCCAGAGGTAGGGCCGAGTGCCGTTGTTCATGTCGCTCGCGTCGACGCACCGTCCGGAGACGGGGTTGTAGAGGCTGCCGTCGGCGCGGGGCAGGAACTGCTGGGCGGGGTGGTCGTGGCAGGTGTACAGCTGGATGGGCGTTCCGTTGGCGGTGCCGGCGTTGGTGGCGTCCAGGCACTTGCCCGCGGTGCGGACGGTGCCGTCGGCGCGCACGTCGAACTTCTGGGCGCCGCCGCCGTTGATCTCGTTGCAGTCCCAGATCTGGATCTTGTTCCCGTCGGCATCGCTGCCGTGTTCGTTGTCCAGGCAGCGGCCGACGGCGCTGATCGTGATCTTGCCGGTGGTCGCGGGGGCGGTGGGGGAGGCGGCGTACGGGTAGACGGCCAGGTTGCTGACGCCGCCGGTGAAGCCACCGTAGAAGTAGTCGGGCTTGGCGCCCGACTGGTACCGCCCGAGGACGAACGGTCCGGTGGGCGCCGGGCTCGTGGCGGCCTGGTGGGTGCCGCTGGCCGCGAGGGTGCCGTTGACGTACAGGCTCATCAGGCCGGTGTCGGCGTTGTAGACGGCGGTGACCAGGGCCCAGGTGCCCGGGGTGTAACGGGCGGCTTCGTTGACGGCGTCGGACCAGTCGTACGGCCATCCTCCGTCGTCGCCCTTGGCCAGGGCGAAGCGCCAGTTGTTGTCGGCGGGGTCGGCGTACAGGGTGAAGGCGCTGTTCTTGGCCCCGTCCTGGCTGGCGATGAGACCGCCCTGGGCGCCGGGCTTGGCCCAGGTGGTGAGGGTGAAGCTCTTGCGCGTGTCGACGACCGGAGCGTTGGTGGCGATCGTCGCCTGGGTGCCGGTGAAGGCGGCGTAGGGGGTGTCCCGGCCGCCGATCCTCTCGGTGGGGAAGGTGACGCCGGCCGTGGCGGCCGGGTAGCTGCCGATCGCGCTGGGGGTGACGCCGCCCGCCTGGTCGGTCAGCTTCCACTGGGCCTTCGGCGTGTTGAGGTTGCCCAGGGAGACGGGCGCCTGGTCGACGCCGGTGACGGACGGGTGCGGGGTGGCACCGCCGACGCCGTTGAAGGCGACCAGCTGCTGGTTGGCGTCGACGGCCCACAGGTCGGGGATGCCGTCACCGCTGATGTCTCCGTCGGACCCGACGCGGGGGTAGAGCTTCGGGTCGGCCTTGCCGGTGATCAGGCCGGCGGACGGGTCGGTGAAGCCGGTGAGGTCGGGTGACTGGGCGGTGCCCTTGACGGAGAACGCGTGCAGGGTGCCGTCCGCCTTGGAGCGGGCCCACAGGGTCGGGAAGGCGGTGCCCTGGGCGCGGCCGGGGGTGATCAGGTCGTATCCGGACCAGCGGGTGTCGTTGGCCGACAGCAGGACGGCGGGGGACGACAGCTGGTTGGTCGATCCGGGTGACGCCAGCCACAGGCGCCCGTTCTCCACGAAGAGGAGGGAGGAACGGGGCAGCGTCCCGGACGCGTCCACGACGTCACCGTTCGGGGAGCCGAAGGAGGCGATCTGGGTGACGCCGGCCCAGTTGGTGCCGTAGCCGTATGCGGCGCAGTCGATGGTGCTGCCGGAGGGCAGGGCGCAGGAGGCGGGCTTGACGACCCGGCTGGGGGCCTGGCCGTCGAACTGTCCACCGTTGCCGTCGTTGAGGTACTGGTGGAGGTCCGGGTTGCCGGGCTGGTGGGCGAGCAGGTCGTCGACGGTCTTGAGGCCGAGGCTGCCCCGGTGACTGATCTGGATGCCGTTCCAGCCGTTGCCACCGGGGGCCGGACGGATGCGGGCGTTGGGCGCCGCCGCGGGGTCGGTGCCGCCGCCGAACTGGCGCAGGTTCCCCGCCGAGTCGGGCAGCAGGACATCGGCCTTGCGGTCCCCGGTGACGTCGCCGAAGACGGGGTCGGGGCTGTTGGGGTTGGAGGGGGCGTAGAAGGCGTAGGCCACGGGCTGCGAGAGGTTGCCCGCGATGTCCTGGGTCTGGACGTAGAGGTAGTTGGTGCCCCAGCGCTGCGGGGTGAGGTTGATGGTTGCCGCGCCGTTGACGAGCTTGACGATGCCGCTCTCGCCGCCGGTGCACTTCCAACTGGTGGAGGCCGCCTTGACCGGGTCGGTGGTCCAGCGGGCGCAGGCCAGACCGGAGGCGCGGCTGCCGTTCACGGGGGCGGGGTCGGCGCCGGTGAGGGTGAAGGAGCCTTCCTGCCCGGCGAGTTTCGGGTGGGCTCCGATGGTGCCCGAGGCGGGGAAGTCGGTGGAGGTGACGGTGGCGGTCGGCGGGGTGCTGTCGACGCGGAAGTAGCACCGTTCGGTGTTGACGCTGGTGAGCGTTCCGTCCGTGGTGTTGGCCCACCAGCCGTAGAGGTGCCCGTCGGTCAGCCGGCCGATGTCCACGGTGTGGTCACCGCTGCCGAGCCAGCCGGTGCGGGCGTACACGGAGTTGTCGCTGTCGGCGGTGTCCCAGTACTGGAAGGTCGTCTGGAGCTGCTGCCCGACCGCGGAGTTGGAGGCGGTCGTCAGGGTGATGTTCTGGTTGGCGCCGACCCAGCCCGCGTTGTCCGGCGGATTGGGCGTGTTGGGGGTGTTGCAGTCGGCGTAGGCGGCGGTGTCCGCGAAGCCGGGGGTGGGGCGGGTGCGGGGCGAGGTGCTGGTGGGCCGGATGTCGTACGTCACCTTGATGTGGGGGTTGTTGCTGAACCGCTGCCGGTAGTACTTGTTGTTCTCGTCGTCCGGCGCGAACCCGAAGGTGAAGTGGGGCCACCGGTCCCGTGCGGCGGCCTTCATCTGGGTGGTGACGTCGTACTGGATGTCGCCCGTGCCCGAGATCCAGTTGCCGCCGATCTTGGGGCAGCCACCCATGAGGGAGTTGCGGTCGCAGGGCTGGTTGTTCCAGCTGGTCGGGTTTCCGATCGTGCCGGTGTGGTAGAGGCCCATGGGCGTGGCCTGCGACGGGCTGGAGGAGGTGACGACGGTGGCGTTCAGCCTCGCGTCGAGGACCTCGGCGCCGTGGATCACGGAGTTGACCCCGACCTGGAAGTAGGCGCGCTCCCGGCCGAACCGCGTGCACCCGTACGGAGCGGAGCTGAACCCGCAGTAGCCGGCCGCCGGCTTGTCCTGACCGCTGGCGGTGCCGTTGTACTCGTTGGTTTCGGGGTACGCCTCCTGGACCTGTGACCAGGCCTGGGTGCCGTTGTCGACGTCGGGGTTCCAGCCGGGGTCGATGTACCAGGGGCCCGTGCCCTGGCCGAGGAGGGCGGCGTCGGGGACGAGCTGGAGCCCGCTCGCGTCGACGGTCGCCGCGATCGGCGCGACCGCAGCGCCGGCGCCCGGGCCGTCGGGGCCGGACGCAGTGACCTCAGCTGGCTGCTGCTCCGCCGCCGGGGCGGACCGCTGGGTCTTCGCGCCGTCGGTCTTCGCGACGGGCGTCTGGGAGGCCCCGTTCGAGGAGTCCCACATGAGGGGAGCGGGGGCCGAGAAGCGGCTCTTCCCCTGGGTGTCCGTGGCCTTGAGGTTTCCTGCGCCGTCCGCGGAGACGGCCAGCCCGTTCGCCTCGATGCCGAACTGGAGCCGGCGTACTGCGGGATTCGCGGCGGCCGCCGCCGTGTGGACGACGAGCACCTGGCGCCAGCCGCCGACCGGGGTGGCCGTCAGCTCCAGGTCGACATCGGGCAGAACCTCCTTGTACAAGGCGCTGGTGCCGTTGAGGACGGGCTTGGGCAGCGGAAACGGAGCCTTGAGGGCCAGCTGCTTCCCATCTGCCGTGGCCATGGCCGCCATGGGCCCGCTTCCGCCTCCGGAGAAGCTCAGCTTGGAGGCGGCGGAGACCGGGCTGACGGTGCCGTCGGAGTTGACGCGAAGGGTGGCGTCGAGCCCGCGCCACTGCCCGTCCGCACCCTTGACCCGCTCCGGAACCGGGGTGGAATCACTGGTCAGCGTGCCGTCGGGGTTGGCGACGGTCTGGGAGTTGCCCGTGGTGAGGTACTCGACCAGGACGGGCTTCCCGCTGCTCTTGGCGACCGTACGGGCGTCCTCGACGGCCTTCTGCTGGGCGGTCGGTGCGGGTCTGGGAGTGGGCGCGGGCCACTTGGTCTCGGATGGTCCGTAGTCGGACACCGAGGCTGCGAAGGCCGGCGGGCCGACCAGGGAACCGGAACCGAGGGAGAGTACGACAGCACCCGCGACGGGCAGTGTCCTCGCGATGCGAGCGACCCCCAGCCTGCGGCCCCCCGGCCTTGCTGTGCGCGATGGAAGAAACGACGGCCTCACGTGAAAAGCCCCCCTGAGCTGTGAGACGGAGATGAGCCAGCCGCACAGTTCCTTCACTCCTGCAAGCCTGTCAACAGTCGACGAAGGATGAATGTCCCCTTTGGTCGAGTAGGTAGGCCTCTGGCGCCGGAGTGATGTTGGTCATGTAAGGAAACTCTAAGAAATTCCTATGTGAATCGAACCCGCATTCCCTAGAGTGCCTCGTTCTGGGGGTCGTGGTGGCCCCTTGCCGCGTCCATCTGCATCCCGTGGGGGGATCTAGTTGTTCAGTAAGGGTGGGTTTCTCGCGCGCTCGCGCACTGCGAGATCGCGCGTCGCGATCTCTGCGGTGATCGCAGTGCTCGTCTCTGGCCTGGGACTTCCCGTGGCCGAGGCGGCGGACAAGCCGCCGAAGGTGTGGACACCGCCAAACACGCCATTGGCTGGAACCAAGCCGGTGAAGGGGTCGGCCGCGAAATCCTCGGCCGAAAAGATTCCGGTCGGCCGAAACTGGTCTCCTAAATTGGATGGCAAAGTTCCGGCCGGTGTCGCGAATGTATCCCTGAATGAAAAGAGTGATCTTCAAGGGCTTCTCGACTCGGGATCCGTCAAAGCTGGGTCGCTTCCCGTCTGGGTAGCGACCGGGAACAGTGCGAACAACCGCTCGGTGGCCAAGAGCCCGGGGCCCGTCAAGGACCCGGGTGACGGCCTCCACGTCGAAGTGAAGGACGAGGCCAGGACCCGTGCCGCCGGAGTCAACGGCGCCCTCGTCTCCCTGACCGAGAACACCGCCGGCGCGGCCGGCGGCAAGCTGCAGGTCAACCTCGACGTCTCGGCCTGGGCCAACCGCGCCGGAGCCAACTGGGCGGACCGCGCACGCGTCGTCCAACTGCCCGCCTGCGCGCTGACCACCCCGGGAGCGGCGGGCTGTACGACACGCACCCCCGTCGCTTCGCACCGGGACGCCTCCGGCCTGGTGGCCGCCGAAGTGGCTGTACCCCAGGCCCCCGGCACCTCGACCTCGGTCCTGAAGCCCGGCTCCCGGGCGGCCGCGTCCCCGTTCTCGGTGCCGCAGAGCGTCGTCCTCGCCGTCGAGCCCGGTCCGGCCGGCGCCAGCGGCGATTTCACCGCCACTCCGCTCCTGCCCTCCGCCTCCTGGCAGGCCGGAGCCAACGCCGCCAACTTCACCTACGGCTACACGGTCGAGATCCCGTCCACGATCGCCGGACAGGCCCCCGACATCTCGCTGGGCTACGACTCCTCCTCGATCGACGGCCGTACCGCGTCCACCAACGCCCAGGCCGGCCCGATCGGCGAAGGCTGGGACTGGCACCCGGGAGCGATCTCCCGCACGTACAAGAGCTGCAAGGACGCAGGCATCAAGGACTCGGGTGACGAGTGCTGGGCCGGCGACATCCTCTCCCTCAACCTGGCCGGCCACGTCGGCCAGATCGTGCGTGACGACGCCACCTGCGTCTACCACGTCAAGGGCGAGGACGGCACGAAGGTCGAGCGGCTGACCGGCCAGCGGAACTCCGCCTGGAAGGGCGAGGGCTTCAAGGTCACCACCACCGACGGCACCCAGTACTACTTCGGCGCCAACCGCCTGCCCGGCGGAGACGGCACCGACCCGGAGGCCAAGTCCGTCTCCACCGTGCCGGTCTACTTCAACAGCGGCCAGGACAAGTGCCTGGGCGCCGAGACCCCCGCGAACGGCTCGTGGGTGCAGATGGGCTGGCAGTGGAACCTCGACTTCGTCGTGGACACCCACCAGAACCTGATCTCGTACCGCTATGAGCAGGAGAACAACTACTACGGGCGCGGCGGCGGCCAGAACAACGGCAACGGCACGCTGACGCAGTACCAGCGCGGCAGCTACCCGAGGTGGATCGGCTACGGCCAGCGCCTGCCGGAGCAGATCGCCGCGAAGGGGACGGCCAAGCCGGCTGCCCAGATCACCCTCAACACCAGCGAACGCTGTGTGCCCGGCGGGGCGATCACCTGTGACCCGGCCCAGCGCACCAAAGCTAACGCCAAGTCCTGGCCCGACACCCCCGTCGACCAGGAGTGCGCGGCCACCGGTCAGTGCCTGAACCTCTCGCCGACCTACTTCAGCACCAAGAGGTTCACCGAGATCTACACCGAGGTCCTCGTCGGCACGGCCTACGTCGAGGTCGACTCCTACGCCCTCAAGCAGTCCTTCCAGGATCCGGGCGACGGCACCTCGCCGACCCTCTGGCTCGACTCAGTCCAGCGCACCGCCTCGAACGGCAAGACCCCGCAGACCCTGCCCGCGGTGTTCTTCGCCCCGTTGCAGATGGCGAACCGCGTCGACGGCGTCGTCAAGCGGCCGGACGGCACGCAGGCTTCGGCCCCGTCCTACAACCGACCGCGCATCCAGACGATCACCACCGAGACCGGCGGCCGGATCAACGTCGTCTACAAGCCGGCGGAGTGCTCACGGCTGAAGAACACCATGCCGCCCTCCGAGGACGGCAACACGATGGCCTGCATGCCGGTCAAGTGGTACCTGCCCGGACAGTCCTACGACAGTCCGGTCAACGACTGGTTCAACAAGACCGTCGTCCAGTCCGTCACCCAGCAGGACATGGTGGCCGGCCAGGTCGCGTCGGTGACCGAGTACGAGTACGGCGGCGGCATCGCCTGGCACCGCAACGACTCCGAGTTCGCCGACCCCAAGACCCGGACCTGGGACCAGTTCCGCGGCTTCGCCACCGTCACCACCCGCACCGGCAACGGAAGCCCGGGCGACGGCCCCCGCAGCAAGTCGGTCACCACCTACCTGCGCGGCATGGACGGGGACGTCCTCGCCAACGGAACGAAGCGCAGCGTCAAGGTCGGTGACGCCCAGGGCGGCTCCATCACGGACGAGGACGTCCTCGCCGGCTTCGTCCGGCAGACCGAGACCTACGACGCCGACAACGGCAGCGTCGTCGCCGACGAAGTCACCACCCCCTGGCTCGGCCCCGTCACCGCGACCCGCGCCCAGTCGGGCGGCATGCCGGCGATCACCGCCCGCGCGATGAACACCGGCAAGGTCACCACCCGGGCCAAGCTCGCCAACGGCAGCTGGCGCACCAGCGAGCGCACGTCCACCTACGACGGCACCCTCGCCTCCCGCCCGCTCCAGGTCGACGACAAGAGCGACGTCTCCCGCGCCGACCAGCGGCTCTGCACCACCTTCGAGTACGCCACCGGCCCCGGCGGGGCGATCACCGAGCTCCCGTCCCGCACCCTCGTGCTGTCGGGAGCCTGTGGCCAGACCCCGACGGCGGCGAACACCGTCGGCGATACCCGCGCCTACTTCGACAACCTGCCGCTCGGCCAGGCGGCCGCGACCGCCGACCAGACCGGCAACGAGGTCCTCGAGAAGTACGACGCGACCGGCAAGCCGGTCTACCGCCTGAACTCGACCTCCACCTTCGACGCCTACGGCCGCGTCACGAGCACCACCAACAAGGTACGCAAGGACGCGACCCACCCGGACGGCGCCGTCACCAGGACCGAGTACAAGCCCGCCACCGGCGCCCTGCCCACCGAGGTCGTCCACACCAACCCGCTGGGCTGGAAGGCGTCCAACACCCTCGACCCGGGCCGCTCCCTGCCCCTGAAGACCACGGACGAGAACGGCCGGGTCGGTGAACGCGACTACGACGCCTTCGGCCGGGTCGTCGCCGTCTGGCAGCCGGGCCAGGAGCGCGCGAAGAAGTTCAAGCCGGTCCGTGAGTTCTCGTACGCGATGAACGGCACCAACGCGCCGTCCCTCGTGCTGAGCAAGGCCCTCATGACGGACGGGCAGACCTACTCGTCCACCTACACCCTCTACGACGGCCTCGGCCGCGTCCGCCAGACGCAGGTCACCCCTGGTTCGGGTGTCACCGGCCGCCTGATCACGGACGCCTTCTTCGACTCGCACGGCCGCCAGTCCAAGACCAGCGCCGCCTACTACAACGACGAGCAGGACCCCTCCGGATCCCTGTTCCTCCCCAACGGCGGAGTCAACCCGGACAGCAAGGTCCCGGCCCAGAGCGTCAAGGTCTTCGACGGCCTCGGCCGCACCACGGCGTCTGTCTTCCAGTCCTTCGGCGTCGAGCAGTGGCGTGCGAAGACCGAGTACCCGGGCGCCGACGAGGTCCGCTCCATCCCGCCGAACGGCGGCTACGCCACGGCGCGCATCACCAACGGGACCACGTCCGTCCTGCGCCAGTACAAGAGCAACACCCCCACCGGGGCCTACGACGAGACGACGTACGAGTCCAACCCTCAGGGCAAGGAGGTCCGCCGGAAGGACTCCGCGGGCAACGAGTGGACCTTCACCTACGACCTCCTCGGCCGCACGGTGCAGACCACTGACCCGGACGCCGGAACGGCGACCACGTCCTTCGACGACAGTCGCAACCTCGTCACCGCCACCGACGCCCGCGGCAAGAGCGCGACGACCATCACGGACCTCCTCGGACGGACCACGGCCACCTACGAAGGCACGGCCGTCGACCCCGCCAAGCAGGTCAGCGCCTTCACCTACGACTCCCTCGTCCTCGGCAAGCCGACCGCCAGCACCCGCTACGTCGGAGGTGCGGCCGGCAGCGCCTACGTCACGGAGGTCACCGGCTACGACGGCGGCTACCGTCCGCTCGGCACGAAGACGACCATCCCCGCCAAGGAGGGCAAGCTCCAGGGCGTCTACGAGACGGCCAACACCTACAGCCAGTACGGCGAGCTGGAGAAGACCAAGCTCCCGGCCATCCCGGAGGCGGGCCTCAAGGCCGAGACCCTCACCTACGACGTCGACATCGTCGGCAACCTCCTGGCCCTCGACAGCACCATCGACACGACCTGGACCCCGTACCTGGTCGACGTCCGCTACGACGCCTTCGGCCGTCCCATCCGGAACACGGTCGGCAACTCCGGCAAGCAGATCGTCTCGACGATCGACTACGACGCGGCGACGGGCCGGCCGGTCCGCTCGACCCTGGACAAGCAGACGGCGGCGCGCACGAGCGTCGACGTCTTCGACTACACCTACAACCAGGTCGGCCAGCTCACCTCGATCAGCGACACCCAGGACGGCGCCGCCCGCGACCTGCAGTGCTTCAACACCGACTACCTGGGCCGGCTGACGCAGGCCTGGACGGACACCGGCACGCAGGTCACGGCCCCGCAGCCCAGCGTCCGCGGCATCGGCGGCTGCGCCAACGGCTCCGGTCCGGCGGTCGACGGCACCGGCAAGCCCAGCGTGGGCGGGCCGACGCCGTACTGGCAGCAGTACGAGTACGACAACCTCGGCAACCGCAAGAAGCTGGTCAAGAAGGACGTCACCGGCAACGCGGCGAAGGACACGACGGTCACCCAGACCTTCGGCTCCGGCCCGAACACCCCCTCCACCGACCCGAAGACGGGCGGCGGCACGGGCGGCCCGCACGCCCTGATGACCTCCACGGAGACCGGCCCGTCCGGCACCAAGGTCACGTCCTACACCTACGACGCCACCGGCAACACGGCGTCCATCACCAGCACGCCGGGCACCAAGACCCTCACCTGGAACGACCAGGGCAAGCTGGACAAGCTCACCGGCACCGGCGAGAGCGCGGGCACGAGCTACCTGTACGACACGGGCGGCAACCAGCTGATCCGCCGTGACCCCGGGAAGACCACCCTCAACCTCGGCACTGACCAGATCACTCTGGAAGCCGGTTCCAACAAGGTCACCAACGTCCGCACCTACCCGGCGGGCGGCGGCCTCTCCGTCACCCGCACGACCACGGGCGGCACGTCGAACCTGGCGTACCAGTCCTCGGACCACCACGGCACGAACGGCATCCAGTTCAACGCCACCGACCTGGCCCAGGTCCGCCGCCCCTCCGACCCCTTCGGCAACGAGCGCGGCACCCAGCCGACGCAGGGAGCCTGGGCCGGGGACAAGGGTTTCGTCGGCGGCATCAAGGAGGCGGCCACCGGCCTCACCCTCCTCGGAGCGCGCGAGTACGACCCGACGACGGGCCGCTTCATCAGCCCGGACCCGCTGATCGACGCGGGCGATCCGCAGCAGTGGAACGCCTACGCGTACTCCAACAACAGCCCCATCAACGCGTCGGACCCCAGCGGCAAGATGTTCAGCTGCGAGGGGAGCGCGTGCGACGAGAGCCACCCGGGCTGGGAGGAGAACGAGTCGCACGTCAGCCACTGGTACGACGATGACGAGTATGAGGCGACCCGCGCACTCTCGCATGCGAACAACACCCTGTCGGCGGCGAAGAAGAAGCGGGACCAACTGGTCGATCAGGTCATCGACCTCGTCGGCGACCTGATCGGCTTCAACGACGCCCGTGACTGCTTCACCAAGGGCGACGTGATGGCTTGCATCAACACGGCCCTCAACGCGGTCCCGTGGGGGAAGCTCTTCAAGGCCATCAAGATCGGCATCAAGGCCTTGAAGATCTACAAGGAGGTCAACAAGACATACGACGCCATCCACGCGGCCGAGCGCGGTGCCCTCGAAGCGTCGAATGCGTTCAGCAAGGTCAAGAAAGCCACGTCTGAAGCCCGGGCGGCTGAAGCCAAGGCAGCGAAAGCAGCGGAAGAGAAAGCGGCGAAGGAGACAGCCGGCGACGCTGCAGGAACCGAGAGCAAGGCGGCGAAGGGCGAAGCGGACGCGGCCAAGAGCGAGTCCGGCTCGGGCAGAGGCGGCGAGTCCGACGCCCCTGAGTACCCGACCTGCAAAAACAGCTTTCCCACCGGCGTCCGGGTCCTGATGGCCGACGGCACCACCAAGTCGATCGAGGACGTCCACGACGGCGACACCGTCATGGCCACCGACCCCCAGACGGGCGAAACCACCCCCAAGAGCGTCACTGCGACGATCACCACCCCCGACGACAAGGACTTCACCGACCTCACCCTCACCGACGACGCCAACCCCCGCGGCCCGCCCGCGAAGATCACTTCCACCTACCACCACCCCTACTGGAGCGAATCCCGCCACCAGTGGGTCGACGCCGGCGAACTCACCCCGGCCGAACACCTCCGCCAGCCGGACGGCACCACGCTCACGGTGCAATCGGTTCGCAACTACCGGTACGCCGTCACGACGCATAACCTCACGGTTGGTGACCTGCACACCTACTACATAGTTGCGGGCGCCGCCTCTGTCCTCGTCCACAATTGCGAGACGCTCTACCGAGGTGACTCGCGGGCGCCGGACGTAATCGAAGCAGACGGAGGATTTATGCCCCAGAACCCGCACAGTGAGGTGACGCTGGCTGAATATGTGGAGAAACAGCGTAATTACAGCCGCTTCGTTGGTGCGTCGCAGAGTCGTCTCATAGCTAGGGATCTCTTCGCTCCCTCACGTGGTTATGTTTACGAGATAAAGGGGGCCCCGAATGGAATTAATGTAAATGAACGACTCCCTCTGAATTCCACGCCGTATGAAAAGGAGATAGCCTTCGAAGGGGGGATACCCTGGGAGTATGTAACTAGGGTGTGGAAGAAGGATGATGAGTTTGACGAGATAGATTTCGATCTTGATGAGCCGATCTGGGAGAGGGTTGGGTAGGATGATCCTTGTGCCGCCTTCGAGTAGTCGGCCGGTTTGCTATGCCGAGGATGTCACTCTTCGAGACGTCGAGGCCATGCAGTCCTTTCTCGTTGCCCGCGCAGCGCCTCTCGCCGCTGCCGAGCGGGGGAGTGCGGGTAGGGAGATGTTCCGTGGTGTAGAGGTTGCAACTTTGCAGCTTG
Organism: Streptomyces katrae; assembly: GCF_000966975.1. Classification (GTDB taxonomy): domain Bacteria; phylum Actinomycetota; class Actinomycetes; order Streptomycetales; family Streptomycetaceae; genus Streptomyces; species Streptomyces katrae. The sequence goes on from NZ_JZWV01000109.1 coordinate 22,175, forward strand.
TGGGCACGCTCCAGCATTCCTTGTCCTTGTCGGATCTGGAATCTGAAGTTGTTCGTCTCCAATTGCGTCGGCAGGTCATCTCTTCGTGGAACCTGCTATGGGCGCTGGTCTCCCCGTGGCAGCTCCATAGTGAGTTTGATCATCAGCGATGGAGGCGTGTGAAGTACTGGAACGCTGCGGACCAAGTGAAGGTGGAGGCCTTGTTGGAATCCTCTACTTGGCCTGTTGATTCATCGGGCGAACCAGAGGGCTGACGCTCTGGGCCTCTGCCGACTTGCATCTGCCTCAGCCCCATAGCGCTGCCTGAGGGCCGTGCTATGGGGAATGCCGCAGCGGAGCCAGGCGAGCGGTCAGCCGGCGGAGTGGAGCGTTGCTTGCGGGTGGGCGGACTGCCAGGCGGTGATGGACCTGTTCCAGTCCTCGCCCGTCAGGGCTGTGAGGGAGGCCGGGAAGGCCGTCCTCCTAGCCCTTCCAGTGGGCGAGGAGGACGGCCTGGATGGTGGAGAGCAGGGTGCGGGCCCTTGGTGAGGGTCACCCGCGCCCAGGGCACGGAGGGCGTCGCCTGCCGCGTTCGTCACTGTTTCGTGCTCGGAGATGAACTCCTTGATGAGGGGGATTTGGCGGCAGCCGCAGTAGTGGCACATGTCAGGCGTTCTGCGACGTTCGTGGCCGCTGAGGGTGCACATGGGTGTGGCCGGGTGCGCGTGTTCGCATTGAACAGGATCGGGCGCCTGTTCGCCTCGGACCGAAGGTGCTGAGCGGGCTGAGGTGGTGTGGCGGGGCGCTGGCCCCTGGTTATGGAGGAGGCCGTCTTCCCCACGCTGACGGGTGGGGAAGACGGCCTTTGCTCCGTTTCCGGCGGAGTTACTCCGCCTCGCCCTCCAGGTTGCCCTCCGTGTCCAGGTAGACCTGGCGGAGGGATTCGAGGATCTGGGGGTCCGGCTTTTCCCACATGCCGCGGGACTCGGCCTCCAGGAGGCGTTCCGCGATGCCGTGGAGGGCCCAGGGGTTGGCTTCCTCCAGGAAGGCGCGGTTCGTGGGGTCGAGGACGTAGGTTTCCGTGAGCTTGTCGTACATCCAGTCCGCGACCACGCCCGTGGTGGCGTCGTAGCCGAAGAGGTAGTCGACCGTCGCCGCGAGTTCGAAGGCGCCCTTGTAGCCGTGGCGGCGCATCGCCTCGATCCACTTGGGGTTGACCACGCGGGCGCGGAAGACGCGGCTGGTTTCCTCGACGAGGGTGCGGGTCTTGACCGTTTCCGGGCGGGTGGAGTCGCCGATGTAGGCCTCGGGGGCCGTGCCGCGGAGGGCGCGGACCGTGGCCACCATGCCGCCGTGGTACTGGAAGTAGTCGTCCGAGTCCGCGATGTCGTGCTCGCGGGTGTCGGTGTTCTTGGCGGCGACCGTGATGCGCTTGTAGGCCGTCTCCATCTCGGTGCGGGCCGGGCGGCCTTCCAGGCCGCGGCCGTACGCGTAGCCGCCCCAGACCGTGTAGACCTCCGCGAGGTCGGCGTCGGTGCGCCAGTCGCGGGAGTCGATCAGCTGGAGGATGCCCGCGCCGTAGGTGCCCGGGCGGGAGCCGAAGATGCGGGTGGTGGCCTTGCGTTCGTCGCCGTGGGCGGCGAGGTCGGCCTGGGCGTGGGCTCGGATGAAGTTCTCGGTGTGCGGTTCGTCCAGGGAGGCCGCCAGGCGGACCGCGTCGTCGAGGAGGCCGATGACGTGCGGGAAGGCGTCGCGGAAGAAGCCCGAGATGCGGAGGGTCACGTCGATTCGGGGGCGGGCGAGTTCTGAGAGGGGGATCGCCTCGATGCCCGTCACGCGGCGGGAGGCTTCGTCCCAGACCGGGCGGATGCCCAGGAGGGCCAGGGCTTCGGCCACGTCGTCGCCGGCCGTGCGCATGGCGCTCGTGCCCCAGAGGGACAGGCCGACGGAGGCGGGCCATTCGTCGTCGTGGTCGGCGCGGTAGCGGGCCAGGAGGGAGTCGGCCAGGGCCTGGCCGGTTTCCCACGCGAGGCGGGACGGGACGGCCTTGGGGTCGACCGAGTAGAAGTTGCGGCCCGTCGGGAGGACGTTGACCAGGCCGCGGAGGGGGGAGCCGGACGGGCCGGCCGGGACGAAGCCGCCGTCCAGGGCCGTGAGGACGTGGGTGATCTCGGCCGTGGTGCCGGCCAGGCGGGGGGCCACCTCGGTCGCGGCGAAGGTGAGGATGTCCGCTACCGCCCGGGGGTGGTCCGCCGCGATCCCGGCGACCGCGTCGGGGGACCAGTTCGCGTCCTCCATCGCCTGGACCAGGGCGCGGGCCGTCTCCTCGATGGTGTCGGCCGCGGTACGGGTGGCCGCCGACTCGTCGAGGCCGAGGGCCTCGCGCAGGCCCGGGAGGGCGCTGGTGCCGCCCCAGATCTGGCGGGCGCGGAGGATGGAGAGGATCAGGTTGACCCGGGCCTCACCGGTCGGGGCGTCGCCCAGGACGTGCAGGCCGTCGCGGATCTGGGCGTCCTTGACCTCGCAGAGCCAGCCGTCGACGTGGAGGAGGAAGTCGTCGAAGCCGTCGTCGTCCGGGCGTTCGTCCAGGCCGAGGTCGTGGTCGAGCTTCGCGGCCTGGATCAGGGTCCAGATCTGGGCGCGGATCGCGGGGAGCTTCGAGGGGTCCATGGAGCTGATCTGGGCGTACTCGTCCAGGTGCTGCTCCAGGCGGGCGATGTCGCCGTACGACTCGGCGCGCGCCATCGGCGGGACCAGGTGGTCGACCAGGGTGGCGTGGACCCGGCGCTTGGCCTGGGTGCCCTCGCCCGGGTCGTTGACCAGGAAGGGGTAGACGAGGGGGAGGTCGCCGAGTGCGGCGTCGGGCGCGCAGGAGGCGGAGAGGCCCGCGTTCTTGCCGGGCAGCCATTCCAGGTTGCCGTGCTTGCCCAGGTGGATCATGGCGTCGGCGCCGAAGCCGCCGTCCTCGGCGGCCGCCTGGATCCAGCGGTACGCGGCCAGGTAGTGGTGCGAGGGCGGCAGGTCCGGGTCGTGGTAGATCGCGATCGGGTTCTCGCCGAAGCCGCGCGGCGGCTGGATGAGGATGAGGAGGTTCCCGCGGCGCAGGGCGGCGAGGACGATGTCGCCCTCGGGGTTGGAGGAACGGTCGACGAACATGTTGCCGGGGGCCTCGCCCCAGTGTTCCTCGACGCTTTCGCGGAGGTCCGCGGGGAGTTCGGCGAACCAGCGCTTGTAGTCGGCCGCCGGGATGCGGACGGGGTTGCGGGCCAGCTGCTCCTCGGTCAGCCAGTCCTGGTCGTGGCCGCCGGCCTCGATCAGGGCGCGGATCAGCTCGTCGCCGTCACCCGAGACCAGGCCCGGGATGTCGGCGGTGGGGCCGAAGTCGTAGCCGGCCGCGATGAGGGTGCGCAGCAGCGCCACCGCGCTGGCCGGGGTGTCGAGGCCGACGGCGTTGCCGATGCGGGAGTGCTTCGTGGGGTACGCGGAGAGGACGATGGCGATCCGCTTGTCGGCGCGCTCGATGTGGCGCAGGCGGGCGTGGCGGACCGCGATGCCGGCGACGCGGGCGGCGCGTTCGGCGTCGGCGACGTAGGCGGGCAGGCCGTCCTCGTCGATCTCCTTGAAGGAGAACGGGACCGTGATCGCCCGGCCGTCGAACTCGGGCACGGCGACCTGGGTGGCGGCGTCGAGGGGGGAGAGGCCCTCGTCGTTCTCCTCCCAGTTGCCGCGCGAGCCGGTCAGGCACAGGGCCTGGAGGATCGGGACACCGAGACCGGCCAGGGCGCCCGCGTCCCAGGACTCGTCGTCACCGCCCGCGGAGGCCGTGGCGGGGCGGGTGCCGCCGGCGGCGAGGACGGTGGTGACGACGGCGTCGGCGGAGGACAGGGCCTGGAGCAGCTCCGGCTCCGGGGTGCGGAGGGAGGAGACGTAGAGGGGGAGCGGGCGGCCGCCCTTGGCCTCGATGGCGTCGCAGAGGGCGTGCACGAAGGCGGTGTTACCGCTCATCTGGTGGGCGCGGTAGTAGAGCACCGCGACCTGGGGGCCGGTGGTCGCCTGGTCCGCCGGGCGCTCCAGGGGGCCCCAGGTGGGGGAGGCGGCCGGGGGCTCGAAGCCGTGGCCGGTGAGCAGGACCGTGTCGGAGAGGAAGCGGGCCAGCTGGTCGAGGTTGGCGGGGCCGCCGTGCGCGAGGTAGCGGTGCGCCTCCGCGGCGATGCCGATCGGGACCGTCGAGGCCTCCATCAGCTGGGCGTCCGGGGCCTGTTCGCCGGTCAGGACCACCACCGGGCGGGTCTGGCCGGGGGCGAGGAGGACGTCGAGGCCGTCCTGCCAGGCGCGCAGGCCGCCGAGGAGGCGTACGACGACCAGCTCGGCGCCGTCGAGCAGCGCGGGGAGGTCGTCGAGGGGGAGGCGGGAGGGGTTCGCGAACCGGTACGGCACGGGGCCGTCGGCGGTGTTCGCGGCGCGGGCGCTGAGCAGATCGGTGTCGGACGTCGACAGCAGCAGGATCATGCGGCGGCAGGCCTTCCTCGGGGTTTCCGCGCCCCGGGCAGTGAGGACAGCGGGAGTTCCTGACTCACCCCGCGGATCGCTCCGCGGGGCTCACAGTGGCGGGACCGCGCCGGAATCGCACCGGGCTTCCTCCCATGTCGCCGTCCTCGGCGGTGACGGGC
>NZ_JZWV01000908.1 GCF_000966975.1 Streptomyces katrae
ATGTGTATAAGAGACAGGCTCCGCCCCCGCGCCCGCCGAGGGCGTCGTACGCCTGGTCAAGGGCGAGGAGTGGCTGCCGCCGGAGATGCGCGGGCGCCTCTCGCTGCGCAAGGAGCAGGTGGCCGTCAGCCTCCGCAAGGCCGGCGCCGGTGACGTCACCGCCCGCGTCGTCCTCGTCCTCGACGCCTCCGGCTCGATGAGCACCCTCTACGCCCGGGGCACGGTGGCGGGCGTGGTGGAGCGGATGGCCGCCGTCGCCGCCCAGCTGGACGACGACGGCGAGATGCAGGCCTGGACCTTCGCCACCAACCCCGCCCGGCTCCCCGACCTCGCCATCGGCGAGCTCCCGGAATGGCTGGGGCTGCACGTGCGCGTCGGCCAGATGAGCGTCTTCGGCCGCAAGAAGCCGCCCAAGGGACTGCGGCCCGGCCAGGTGGACATGCGGCAGGTGGGCTTCCAGAACGAGGAGCAGAAGGTCATCGCCGAGGTGCGCGCCTTCGTCCGGGCCCACCCGGTGCCCGCGCCCACGCTGGTCCTGTTCTTCTCCGACGGCGGTGTGTACCGCAACGCCGAGATCGAACGGGAGCTGCGGGAAGCCGTGGAGGAGCCGGTGTTCTGGCAGTTCGTCGGCCTCGGCCGGGCCGGTTTCGGCGTGCTGGAACGCTTCGACACCATGCCCGGCCGCCGGGTCGACAACGTCGGCTTCTTCGCCGTCGACGACATCGACCGGATCCCGGACGCCGAACTCTACGACCGGCTCCTGTCGGAGTTCCCCTCCTGGATCCGCGCCGCCCGGCAGGCCGGCATCCTGCGCTGAACCCCCGCCCCCGGCGGGGCCGGTGTCGGCGGGCCCCCTTGACCTGATGCTGGTCCAGACCAATCATGGGGCGTCCGTCCGTTCGCTCGCGCCCCACCGGGAGCCTTCGTTGAGACTGCGTCAGCCTGCCCTCCGCCGCTTAGCCGCGGTCTGCGCCACCCTCACCGCCTCCGCCGGCCTGCTCGCCACCGCCGGCGCCGGGCCCGCCCTGGCGGCCGGCCCCCGCGCGGCCACCCCACTGCCCGCGCACGTCTTCGCCCCCTACTTCGAGGCGTACTCCTCCGACAGCCCCGCCGACCTCGCGCAGAAGTCCGGTGCGAAGTACCTGACGATGGCCTTCGTCCAGACCGAGGCCAAGGGCTCCTGCACCCCGTACTGGAACGGCTCCACCCAGCAGCCCGTCGCCGACTCCGTCTTCGGCGCCGACTTCGCCGCGATCCGGGCGCGCGGCGGCGACGTCATCCCCTCCTTCGGCGGCTACGCGGCAGACAGCGGGGGCACCGAGATCGCCGACAGCTGCACCAGCGTCGACGCGATCGCCGCCGCCTACCAGAAGCTCGTCACCACGTACGGCGTCAGCCGCCTCGACATGGACATCGAGGACAAGTCCCTCACCGACAAGGCCGGTGTCGACCGCCGCAACCAGGCGATCAAGAAGCTGCAGGACTGGGCCGCCGCCTCCGGGCGCCCCCTGCAGATCTCCTACACCCTCCCCACCACCACGAGCGGACTCGCGAGCAGCGGACTGGCCGTCCTCAAGAGCGCCAAGGCGGCCGGTGCCCGGGTCGACGTGGTCAACCTGATGACCTTCGACTACTACGACGGCGCCACCCACGACATGGCCGCCGACACCCGCTCCGCCGCCACCGGCCTCTACGACCAGCTCGCAGCCCTCTACCCGGACCGGACCCCCGCCCAGCTGTGGGGCACGATCGGCGTCACCGAGATGCCCGGCATCGACGACTACGGCCCCGCCGAGACCTTCACCACCGTCAACGCCACCGCCGTCCGGGACTGGGCGGTCTCCAAGGGCATCAACACCCTCTCCTTCTGGGCCCTCCAGCGCGACAACGGGGGCTGCCCCGGCACCGGCGGCTCCGACACCTGCTCCGGCATCGCCCAGGACCCCTGGTACTTCACCCACACCTTCGCCCCCTTCACCGGGGGCGGCGGACCCGCCGCCGACGAGTTCTCGGTCTCCGTGGCACCCGGCTCCGCCTCCGTCAGCCCCGGCGGATCCACCACCGCCACCGTCTCCACCCAGGTCACCTCCGGCGCGGCCCAGCCCCTCGCCCTGACGGTCTCCGGCGCCCCCGCCGGCGTCACCGCCACCCTCACCCCCGACACGGTCACCGCCGGGGCCACCGCCCGGCTCACCGTCGCGGCCGCCTCCACCGCCGCCCCCGGCACCTACCCGCTCACCGTCACCGCCGCCGGGAAGACCAGCCACGCCGCCGCCTTCACCCTCACCGTCTCCGGCCCGGGCGGCGGCAGCGGCGCCCTCGTGAACGGCGGCTTCGAGAGCGGCTCCCTGTCCCCCTGGAGCTGCGAGAACGGCGGCTCGGTCGTCACGGCCCCGGTCCACACGGGCACGTACGCCGTCCAGGCCAACCCCGACCAGGCCCACACCGGCGAATGCGCCCAGACCCTCACCCTGACCCCGAACACCACCTACACCCTCGGCGGCTGGGTCCAGGGCGACTACGCCTACCTGGGCGTCCGGGGCGGGGCGAGCGCCAGTACGTGGACCAGTTCGACGGGCTGGACCAAGCTGACCGTGCCCTTCACCACCGGAGCCTCCGGAACCGTCACCGTCTACCTCCACGGCTGGTACGGACAGGGCCCGGTCCGCGCCGACGACCTCACCGTGAACTAGCCGTCCCGGGTTAGGCTCGCCCCACCGCCCGGCCCCGTACCGGCGCCCGCCGGCGGTACGGACCCGAGGGAAGGAAGCCCCGCATGCCCGGCCCCGCCGCCATCCGGATCCTGCGCGCCGCCGACCGTGCGGCCGTGCCCTGGAAGAACGGCGGCGGGGTCACCCGCGAGATCGCGTCCCGGCCCGGCGGCGCCGGGACGGAGGACTTCGCCTGGCGGGTCAGTCTCGCCGAAGTCGCCGCCGACGGGCCCTTCTCGGAGTTCCCCGGCGTGGACCGGATCCTGACCCTCGCCGAGGGCGCCGGGATGGACCTCACGGTCGCGGGCCGCCACCGGCGCGTCGACGAGCGGTACGCGCCCTGTGACTTCCCGGGGGACGAGCCGACCGGCTGCCGCCTGCTGGACGGCCCCGTGGTGAACTTCAACGTGATGTACCGGCGCGGCGCCGTCGAGGCGCGCACCGCCGTCATCCGCGGGGAACTCTCCCTCGCCGTCCCACCGGACACGGCCCTCCTGGTCGTCGCCCTGGACGGACCGGCCCGCATCGGCCACCCGGACGGGGCCGACGAACTCGGCCCGTACGACGCCGCCCTGCTGGAGGCGCCCCTGACGCCGTACCGAGTCCGCACCGCAGGCCGGACGGCCGTCGTCGGACTACGGACGATCACCGCATGCGATTGAGCCGTTACCCCAAGGGTTTCGGACAATTGTTCCGCCAAGCTTGGGTCAAAGCTCGGTAAATCGCGATGCTGGCGCGCATGTTGTCGAACACGCGCACGTCGAACACCGAGCCGGTACGCGAGGAGGCCGCGCCCAGCCGGCGCGCCCTGCTGCGGACCGCCGTCGCCGGCACGGCCGCCGCCGGGTCCGTCCTCGCCCTCGGCTCCTCCTTCCCGGCCTCTGCCGCGACCTCCGGCGCCGCCGTCCGCCCCACCACGCCCCAACAGGCCCTGCGCGAGCTGGAGGCGGGCAACCGGCGCTGGCGCACCCACCGCCAGGAGCACCCGCACGAGTCCCCCGCCACCCGGCTGCGGCTCACCACGGCGCAGCACCCCTTCGCGATCGTCCTCGGCTGCGTGGACTCCCGCGTCCCGCCCGAGCTCGTCTTCGACCAGGGGCTCGGCGACCTGCTGACCGTCCGCTCGGCCGGCGAGGTACTGGACGAGGCCGTGCTCGGCAGCATCGCCTACGGGGTACTGGAACTGGCGGTCCCCCTGGTCCTGGTCCTCGGCCACCAGTCCTGCGGAGCCGTCAAGGCGGCCGTCCACGCCGAGGAGACGGGGGAGCGGCTCCCCGCCCACATCCAGTACCTGGCCGACCAGATACGCCCCTCCATCGACCACGCACAGCAGGGCGAAGCCCGCGTCAGCGCCACCATCGACGCCAACGCCCGCCGCACCCGCGACCGCCTCGCCGCCGAACCCGACCTGGCCCGTGCGATATCCGCCGGGAAGCTCGCGGTCGCCGCCGCCCGCTACGACCTGCGCGACCAGCGGGTGCGCACCCTGAGGTGACCCCAACTCCCCACCGTCCGGCGGCCCCAGGGGTGAGCCGACACGACGGCCCGTGCAGAATCGACCGGTGATCACGACCGAACCCGAGACGGACCCCTTCGAGGAACACCGAAGGCTCCTCTTCGCCACCGCCTACCGCATGCTGGGCACCGTCAGCGACGCCGAGGACATCGTCCAGGACGCCTGGCTGACCTGGAACAAGGCCGACCGCTCGGAGGTGCGCCACCCCAAGGCGTACCTCGTGCGCACGGTCACCAACCTGTCCCTGAACAGGCTCACCTCCGCCCGCGCGACCCGCGAGGAGTACGTCGGCCCCTGGCTCCCGGAGCCCCTGCTCACCTCACCCGACGTGGCCCAGGACCGGGAACTCGCCGAGAGCGTCTCCATGGCGATGCTGGTCGTCCTGGAGACCCTCTCGCCCCTGGAGCGCGCGGTGTTCGTCCTGCGCGAGGTATTCGGCTTCTCGCACGCGGAGATCGCCGGCTTCCTCGACCGCGAGGAACCGGCCGTCCGGCAGATCTCCTCCCGCGCCCGCAAGCACGTCGCCGCCCGCCGGCCGCGCTTCGACACCGACAGCGCGGAGCGCGAGCGCGTCACCGACCGCTTCCTGACCGCCTGCGCCGGCGGCGACATCAACGCCGTCCTGGAGATGCTCGCCCCCGACGTGACCGCCTGGTCGGACGGCGGCGGCAAGGTCACGGCCGCGCGCCGCCCGCTGTACGGGCCCGACCACGTGGCCCGCTGGCTCTTCGGCGTCCTCGCCAAGCCCGCCAACGCCGGTGTCACCGTCACCACGGCCCTCGTCAACGGCGAGCTCGGCATCCTCGCCGAGCTGCACGGCACCCCGATCGCCGTGCTCACCTACGACCTGGAGAACGGCCTGGTCCGCAACCTCCGCATCCAGGTCAACCCGGACAAACTCGCGGGCCTGCGCCGCTGACGGACCGTCCGGCCGGACCCCCCGACGCCGGGGCCCGGCCGGACGGCGGGCAGGCCGCGGGAAAAAAGTCCGTCCTCCTGTCACATCCGCGGTCCGGTGCGCGTCAGGGTGGTGTGAACAGGAACAAGACCGCTCTCGCCGCCCCGATCGCCGCCGCCCTCCTGGCCGCGGCCGTCACCACCGCCACTCCCGCCGCCGCCGCGTACGGCAGCCCCTGGCACAGCGCCTGGGGCGCCTCCCCGCAGGCCCCCACCCACACCGACTGGTTCCCCAACTGGTCGGAGCAGGGCTTCCGCGACCAGTCGGTGCGCCAGGTGGTCCGGGCCGGGGCCCAGGGCGGCGAGCTGCGCGGCCGCCTCTCCAACGCCTACGGCAAGGCCCCGCTGCGGCTGGCCGGCGCGACCGTCGCCAAGAGCGCCGGGGGCGCCGCCGTCCGTCCCGAGACGGTACGCACGCTGCGCTTCGGGGGCTCGGCCACCACGACCGTCCCGGCCGGCGCGGAACTGTCCAGCGACGCCGTCGCCCTGCCCGTCCAGGCCTTCGAACAGCTCACCGTCACCCTCTGGTTCCAGGGTCCCACCGGCCCCGCCACCTTCCACAACGTGGCCATGGCCACCTCCTTCCGGGCCGACGGCAACCACCTGCGCGACGCCGCCGCGGACGCCTTCTCGGCCGCGGGCGACCAGAGCTTCTCCTGGTACTACCTGGCCGGGATCGACGTGAAGGACCCCGCCGCCCCGGGCCCGCGCCGCAGCGCCGTCGTCACCTTCGGGGACTCCCTCTCGGACGGCTTCGGCGCGACCCCCGGCGCCGACCGCCGCTACTCCGACGCCCTCGCCGGGCGCCTGGCCGCGCTGGGGACCCCGCGCCCGGTCCTCAACGCCGGCATAGGCGGCAACAAGGTGCTCACCGACTCGCCCTGCTTCGGCGAGAGCGCCCTCAACCGCTTCCGCCGCGACGCCCTCGGCCGCCCCGACACCGCCGCCGTCATCGTCCTGGAGGGCACCAACGACATCGTCCAGCCCGACGGGGTCCAGGACCGCTGCACCACGGGCCCCCGGGTCACCGCCCAGCAGATCATCGCCGGCTACCGCGAACTGATCCGCGAGGCCCACGCCCGCGGCGTCAGGATCATCGGCGGCACGATCCCGCCGTACGGGGAGTCCGGCTACTGGACCGCTCGGGGCGAGGAGGTGCGGGCCGAGGTCAACCGGTGGATCCGCACCAGCGGAGCCTACGACGCCGTCGTTGACTTCGACCGCGCGGTCGCCGACCCGGAGCACCCGCAGAACCTCAAGGCCGAGTTCGCCTTCGCCGACCGCCTCCACCTCAACGACGCCGGCTACCGGGCCATGGCCGAGGCCGTCGACGTCAACGCCCTCTGACAGCAGGGGGCAGGCCGGTCACCGCCGCGCGTGGTGCGCGAGCCGGGCTCGAGTCATCCGCGAGCCGGGCACCAATCGCGCACCACCGCGGCTGGCTACTTTTCGAAGGACCGACCGCACGTCCAGCACCAAAGGGGGAGGCACGTGAACAGCGCGCTCACCACCCGCCGCATCGCGGCATCGTTCGAGGATCTCGTCGGCGACACCCCGCTGCTCCACCTCCAGCTCGACGGCCTGCCTCCCACCGCCCGGGTCCTGGCCAAGCTGGAGGCGGCCAATCCGCTCTCCAGCATCAAGGACCGGGCCGCCCTCTTCATGCTGCGGGCCGCCGAGGAGTCCGGCGCGCTGGTGCCCGGCGCCACCGTCATCGAGTCCACCTCCGGCAACACCGGCATCGCCCTGGCCGCGCTCGCCGCCTCCCGCGGCTACCGGTGCCTGATCGTGCTGCCCTCCAACGCCTCCAGCGAGCGGGTGCTGACCCTGCGCATGCTGGGCGCCGACGTCGAGTTCACCGACCACACGCTCGGATTCCGGGCCTGCGTCGAGCGCGCCGAACAGCTGCACGCCGAGATGCCCGGCTCCTGGTACGCGCGCCAGCACGAGAACCCCGACAACGTGCGCGCCCACTACGAGACGACCGGGCCCGAGATCTGGCGCGACTCCGGCGGCCACGTCGATTACCTGGTGTGCGGGATCGGGACCGGCGGCACCATCACCGGCATCGCCCGCTACCTGCGCGAGCGCAACCCCGCCCTGAAGGTCGTCGCCGTCGAGCCCGCGGGCTCCGCACTGCTCTCCGGCGGCGAGCCCGGCCCGCACCGCATCCCCGGCCTGAACGGCGGGTTCATCAGCCCCGTCACCGACGTGCACCTCATCGACGAGGTGATCGCGGTGGACTGCGAGGACGCCGCCGCCACCACGCGCGCCCTCGCCGCCCGCACCGGGCTCCTCGTCGGCATCTCCGCGGGCGCGGCGGCATACGGCTGCCTCGAACTCGCCCGCCGGTACGACCTGTCGGACGCGGTCGTGGCGACCGTGTTCCCCGACAGCGGCGAGCGCTACCTCAGCTGGTGGCCGCAAGCCGAACCCGCCGGCCGGCCCTGAACGGCCCGACCGGGCCCCGCCCCCCACCGTACGCACCCCGACGCCCGCCCGAGTACGAGCCCGAGCCCGAACATCCCTGCCGCCGCAGGGGGAGAAGAGAGCGAATGAACCCCGAGCGCACCCTGCTGCTCGTCGGTGGAACCGACGAGACCGTGCAGAAGGCCCACGACCTGGGGCTGAACGTGCTGCTCCTCCAGCACCCGACCAAGGTCAGCGAGCTGCAGAACCGCCTGGCCGCCGCCGTGGAGGTCGTCGACTTCACCGAGTGGTCCCTGGTCGAGCCCCTGGTGCGGGCCTGGCACGAGAGCCCCGGCTTCGCCGCCGTGGTCTCCCTCACCGAGCCGGGACTGGAGAACGCGGGCCGGATCAACGACCTCTACGGGCTCGGGGGCACCGGCTACGAGGTCACCGCCCGCATCCGGGACAAGGCCGCCATGCGCCGCTACGTCGCCGAGCACGACCCGGAGCACGCGGTCGGCGCCCGCTCCCTGAAGACCCGTGAGGACCTGGACGCCTTCGGCGCCTCCTACGGGTTCCCCTTCATCGTCAAGCCCGTCGACGCCACCGCGAGCATCGGCGTCATGCGGGTGGAGGGACCCCAGGACGCCGACCGGGTCTGGGACGAGGTCACCCGGCTCTCCGGCACCCGGACCGACCGGGTCTCCTCCCTCTTCGTCCTGAAGGACTTCCTCATGGAGGAGTTCCTCGACGGCCCCGAGTTCAGCGTCGAGTCCTTCAGCTTCGCCGGCCGCCACGTGATCGTCACCATCACGGAGAAGTTCACCTCCGACGGCCACTTCGCCGAACTGGGCCACGCGGTCCCGGCCCGGCTCTCCGAGGCCGACGACGCGGCGATACGCGAGGGCATACGCGGCTTCCTGGACGTGATGGGCATGCGCGACGGCGTCTGCCACACCGAGGTCCGCCTCACCGCCAAGGGCCCGCGCGTCATCGAGGGCCACAACCGCATCGGCGGCGACTCCATCCCCGAACTGGTGCTCAGCGCCTTCGGCGTCGACCTGATCACCCTCGCCGTCGGCCACCCCTTCGGCCTGGTCGAGGAGCTGCCCGACCGTCCGCGGGCGCACGGCGGAGCCGCCGTCCGCGCCCTGGTCGGCACCCCGGGCACCACC
>NZ_JZWV01000909.1 GCF_000966975.1 Streptomyces katrae
ACCGTGGAGTCCGTCGCCGGACTCGACGAGGCCCGCGCCGCCGAGGGCGTCATCTCCGTCACCGTCGGCGCCAAGCCCGGCGACGGCGTGCGCGTGCTCACCGACAACTGGGACCGGCTCGGCCTGATCGCCGTCTCCGCCGAGGACACCACGGCGGCGGTCCGCCGCGGCGCCGAGGTGATCCGCGAGCACATCCGCGTCGCCCTCGCCCACCCCGACGGCACCACCGTCCTCGCGCAGCCCTCCGAGATCGCCCCCCGCGAAAACCTGCTGATCATCCACCGCAACCCGCTGGAGCCCTTCCCCTACCGCTCCTGGCTCCCGGACCACACCGGCGACATCGTGGTCCTCGCCAACCGCGAGAAGATCGAACTCGCCGGCGAGAAGGTCCCCGACGGCAACCTCGGCTACACCCGCCTGGAGATCCACGACGACTTCGACTCCCCGGAGTTCGAGGCCCGGGCCGTCGAACTGATGGAGGAGCACCGGATCACCGGCGTGACCGTGCTGCACGAGGGCGACATGGACCTCGCCGCCCGGCTGCGCCAGCGCTTCGGACTGCGCGGCCCCTGGAAGGACGACGTCAAGCCCTTCCGCGACAAGGCCCTGATGAAGACCCGCGCCCAGGCCTCCGGCATCGAGGTCGCCGCCTGGGTGCAGCCCCGCACCGCCGACGAGGCCCGGAACTTCGCCGAGGCCGAGGGCTTCCCCCTGGTCTTCAAGGAGCGCAGCGGCTTCAACGCCATCGGCCTGCGCGTCCTCCACGACCAGGCCTCCTTCGAGGAGACCCTGGCCGAGGCGTACGCGGCCGGAGAGCGGGACGACCTCCTGCTGGAGGGCTTCGTCCCGGGCCGCATGTGCCACGTCGACGGCGTGGTGCGCGACGGGCGGGTGGCCATGGCCTGGCCCTCGCAGTACCAGTACGACCTGTCCTCCTTCGCCTCCGACCCGGGCCCGCGCATCGACCTCACCCTCGACGAGGACGACCCGGTCACCCCGCGCCTGCTCGACCTCGCCGAGCGGGTGCTGGCCGCCCTGGCCCCCGAGGGCTCCCGGCTGCGCGACCACGCCTTCCACATGGAGGTCTTCCTCACCCCCGACGACCGTCTGGTGCTGTGCGAGATCGCCTGCCGCCCCGGCGGCGCCAAGATCCGGGAGGTCTTCCACAGCCTCTTCGGGGTCCACCTCGGCGAGTACGCCGTCCGCGCCGACGCCGGCCACCCGCTCCACGAGGCCGTCCGCAAGGGCGACGACCCCGCCGGGCTGCCGAGGCCGCGTCACATGGCCGGCCAGCTGCTCATGATGAAGCGGCCCGGACTGGTGCGCGAACTGCCGGCCGTCCCCGACGAGCCGTGGCTGGACGGTTTCTGGCTCTACGCCGAGGAGGGCCAGGTCATCGCCCCGGCCTCCGGCTCCTCCGACTTCCTCGCCGCCGCCGTGGGCACCGCGCCGGACCGCACGGAGTGCGAGCGCCGGCTGCGCGAGCTCGGCGAGTGGGTGCGCGAACACAGCGTGATCGGGGACGCGTCATGACGGGGGCCCGCCTGTCAGCGAAGACGCGGTACATGCTGGGCATGGTCGTCGACGCCACCGGCGCCGGCATGTACCTGCCGCTGTCGCTGCTGTACTTCCACCACGTGACCGGGCTGCCGCTGACCCAGGTCGGCACCCTGATGACGGCCGCCGCGGTGATCGGCCTGATCAGCAACCCGGCGGCGGGCGTCCTCATCGACCGGTTCGGCGCCAAGGCCGTCGTCACCGGCGGATACCTGCTGCGGGCCGCGGGCTTCTGCACGTACCCGCTGGTGGACAACGGCTACACGATGTTCGGCGTGATCCTGCTGGTGGCCCTGGGCGACACCTCGTTCCCGCCGGCCATCCAGTCGTTCATCGCCGAGTTCGTCAAGGGCAACGAGCGGGACAAGCTGCTCGCCGCGCAGCGCAGCCTGCGCAACGCCGGTCTGGGCGTGGGCGGTCTGATCGCGGGCGGCGTCCTCGCCCTGGGCAGCGACGCCTTCTACTACGTGATCGTGTTCTGCACGGCGGCCGGGTACGTCCTGGCGGCCGTCTGCTTCGGGTCCATCCCGATCCCGCGCACGGCCCCGGGGGCCGCGGCCCCCCGCGTCTCCCGCAAGGGCGGCTACCGCCTCGTCGCGCGTAACCGGCCCTTCCTCGCCCTGACCCTGCTCAACGTGCCGACCGCGTTCGGCTACACGGTGCTCGCCGTCGGCATCCCGGCGTACGTCACCCAGGACCTGGGCGCCTCCACCTCGCTGGTGGGTGTCCTGTACGCGGTCAACACGGTCGGGATCGCGCTGCTGCAGATCCCGGTCACCCGGGCGCTCGTCGCCTTCCGCCGCTCCCGTGCGGTGGCCCTCGGCGCGGGGGTGTTCGCGGCCTCGTTCGTGGTCTTCGCCACCCTGGCCGCCGTGGGCGAGAAGTCCGTCATCCTGGTCGGGATCTTCGCCGCGACGGTCCTGTTCACGGCGGGCGAGCTGCTGCACGGCGCCACGGCCTCGGCCCTGTGCGCGCAGGCCGCGCCGGAGGAGACGCGTGGCCGCCACCTCGCCGTCTACCAGCTCTCCTGGGCGGTGCCCAGCGCGCTGGCCCCGGCTGTCCTGACGGCTCTGCTCACCCTGTCGCCGACGGCGATGTGGCTGGTCCTCGCGGTCGGGGCGACGGTCTCCGCCCTGGGCGTGCTGCGCCTGGAGCCCAGGCTCCCGCAGGAGGCGGTGTACCCGGCCCCGCGCCCGGCGAAGACCGCCCCGGCCGAGCCGGCGCGGGCGTCGCACGTGAGCCCCCTGCCGGGCCGCTTCCCCGCGGCCGGCAGGGGGCCCGTACGTTCCCCGGCGGTAGGGGGCTCCCCAGGACGGGAGGCCGGTGGGCAGGGGGTTCTCCGGCGCCGGGCCGGTCCCGAGGGCTACGGGGAGCCGGCCGGGGACGGGGCGGCGGAGGGCGGCAGGGTGCCCGCGGCCGTCCCGGAGGGCTCCGGCGTCGTACGGGCGGTCGGGCCGGCCGTCCCGCTGGGCAGGGCACCCGTGAGGATCTCCACCTTGCCGGTGTCGAGGGAGTAGTAGCCGCCGACCACCGCGAGGGAGCCCTTCTCGACCAGGGGAGCGAGGTCGGCGTTGGCGCGCAGGTCGTCCGCGGTCAGCCGCACCTGGTTACGGATCATCCGGTCCACCGGGTCCGGTCCGCCCTCCTTGACCGTCTGCTCGTACGCCGGGCGCAGCGCCTTGGCGAGTGCCTCCAGGTTCCCCGGCAGGGCTTTGCCGTCGCGCTCCGCCTTGTACGCGGCGTCGATCGCCCCGCAGCGCTGGTGCCCGAGCACCAGGACCAGCGGGGTGGCCGAGGTCAGCGGCCCGTACTCGACGGAGCCGGTGACCACCGCGTCGACCGCCTGCCCGCCCGTGCGCAGGACGTACATGTCACCGAGCCCGGTGTCGAACAGCAGCTCCGGCGGCACCCGGGAGTCGATGCAGGACAGGACCACCGCGAACGGCGTCTGGCTCTGGGCGACCAGCTGACGGCGCGTCGGGTCCCGGTCGGGGTGCTGGAGATTGCCGTCCACCCACCGTTCGTTGCCCTCCATCAGCCGCGCGTAGGCGGCGGCCGGTGTGCTCGTCCGGGGAGTGGACCCCGCGGGCTCCGGCCGGCCCCGGACCGCGCCGGCCGGGGTGGTGGCCTTCGCCGTGCAGGCCGAGAGCGTGCCCATGGCGAACGCCGCCAGGCCGCCGGCCAGCAGGGCCTTGCGGCGCGGCAGTCCTGCGCTGTCCATCGCTTTCCCTCCGGGGTCGCCGTGCGGGTCCCGTAGGGGGGACCCAGGCGACTATCGGACGGGGCGCGGGCGTGGCGGCCGCAGGCACGAGCGGGAGCCGCCGGGGTTCGCACCGTCGGCGCACATCCGGGCGGGCGGGGTCAGGAGCCGGGCACGGGGCGCGCCGTCACGGGCTGGGAGGGGGCCTGGTGGCCGCCGGTGGCCAGCATGCGCACCTCGCCCCGGTCGCTGATCTCCGCGCGGACGATGCCGGTGGCGTCGGCGTAGACCGGATGCCCGCCGGGACCGGTCGACTCCGTACGGTCCACGACCACGGTGTCCCCGTCGGTCCCGGCGCTGCCCGGAAACGTCAGCTCGTAGCGTCCCGTGCTCATGCCTCCATCGTGGGCCGCCCCGGCCCTCCCCGCCTTCCGGCTTTGCCTCCTCTTTGCCGCGGCGCCGCGCCCGCTCTAGACGGGCGCGGCGCAGATGACGTCGTAGGGGCGCCCGATCGACAGGGTCAGCTCCATGGGCTCGGAGGTGCCCGCCGGGCACTGCTCCTTCTCCTTGACCAGGTCGAGCACCTTGAAGGCGTCGCGCCCGGCGGACGCGCAGGCCACCTCCTGGGCGGAGGAGGAGACGCAGTCGCCCTTCACCAGCTGCCCGCCGCCGGCCCCCGCGTCCCCGGGGTGGTCGCCGGAGAGGTTGCGTCCGCAGACGGTGTGGGTGGGGATCCCGCCGCCCTTCGACTTGTCCTTGGAGGACCCGTACGACACCGACACGCGGATCATCAGGTCCGTCCCCGCCGGGCACTGGACCGACCCGGGCAGGATCCCGGCCGAGGTCACCTCCAGGGCCTTGAAGGTGGCGCCGGACTCGTCGCAGCCCATCGCCCGGTAGCCGTCCGGTGCCTGCTTGGGGTCGGGGCCGCCGCAGTCGCCGGCCTGCCAGGACCCGCTGCCGCCCTTCGAGGACGAGGAGGACCCGGAGCCGGTGTCCTTGCCGCCGCACGCCGCCGTGAGCGCGAGGCCCAGGCCGAGTGCGGCCACGAGTCCGGCGCGCCGTGCGGCGGCGCTCCGGGAACTGCCGTGCTGGAACATCGTTCTCCCTATCGATTCGGTTCCTGCGGTGCCGCCGGACGGTAGGCGAAGCGGTCGGCGCCGCGGCGCCCGCGCTCCTCCAGCGGCAGCACCCCCGTGGCTGCCGCCAGCCCGTACGGGGGCATGTCGAAGTAGATCGTCTCGTACCCGCCCTGGGGCGCGACGTACGTCTCGTGCCAGATCCCGACGTGCCCGCGCATCCTCCCCGCCCGTTCCTTGCGGTTGATGGCGGCCCACATCCGGTGGTGCAGGGCGTCGGGCGCCTTCGCGTACGCGTAGAGCTTCTCCTTGGACTCCCAGTACTGGACCACGTAGTAGGTGCGCGGCGAGGCCGTGAGCAGGACGTGGTTCAGCAGCCCGCGCGCCCTGTCCTTCTTCAGCTCGCGCAGCATCCGCGGCATGCCGGTGAAGACGGGCAGCCAGGAGTGCACGGCCCAGAAGTGGTTGATGCGCATCCCGATGAGCAGGACCACGGCGTCACCTTCGAGGGCTGCCGTGGTGCGGCCCGGGATCGGCTTGGCGGACACGAGGCCTCCGGACGGTGTGGGCTCGACGTGTGGATAGCGCGACTTTCCAACAGGGCGTGATGAGATAGTGGCGCTATCCGAGGAAAGGCGCAAGGGATGCGGCTGTCAGAGCTGAGCGAACGCAGTGGCGTCTCCACCGCGACCATCAAGTACTACCTGCGCGAAGGCCTGTTGGCGCCCGGACGCCGGATCAGCGCCACCACCGCCGACTACGACGAGGCCCACCTGCGCCGGCTGCGCCTCGTCCGCACCCTGCTCCAGGTCGGCGGGCTCTCGGTGGCGGCGGCCGGGGAGGTGCTCCGGCACGTGGACGACGACTCCCTGGGCCGCACGTTCCGCCTGGGCGCGGCCCTGTGGGCGCTGCCCCACCCGCCCGCACCGGACGCCGAGGAGGGCGACGAGGCCCAGGTGACGGCGCGCCGGGAGGTCGACCTGATGCTGGAGGAACTCGGCTGGGAGAGCGCCCGCGAGCTCGCGCCGGTCAACCCGGACCACACCTCGCTGGTGGAGGCGGTCGCCTCGCTGATCCGGCTGGGCTACCCGTGGAACGCGGAGATGATGACCCCCTACGCCCGGATGATGCACCAGGTCGCCGTCCACGACCTGGACTTCGTGGAGACCTACCCCTCGGAGTCGGAGCGGGTGGAGGCGGCCGTGGCCGCCACCATCCTCTTCGAACCGATCCTCCGGGCCATGCACCGCATCGCGCAGCAGGAGGAGACGGTCCGCCGCTACGGGATCACCTGAGGGGCCGGCCCGGGGGCCGGCGGGTCCCGCTACTCGAAGCGGGCGGTGTCGCCGGCGCCCCGGCGGACGATCTCGGCCTCGCCGGTGGAGAAGTCGATGACGGTGGTCGGCCGGGTCCCGCAGTCCCCGGAGTCCACGACGGCGTCCACCACGTGGTCGAGCCGCTCCTTGATCTCCCAGCCCTGGGTCATCGGCTCGTCCTCGCCGGGCAGCAGCAGCGTGCTGGAGAGCAGGGGCTCACCCAGCTCCTCCAGCAGTGCCTGGGTCACCAGGTGGTCGGGGATCCGCACGCCGACCGTCTTCTTCTTCGGGTGCAGCAGCTGGCGCGGCACCTCCGACGTGGCCTTGAGGATGAAGGTGTAGGCACCCGGGGTCGACGCCTTGATCGCGCGGAACACGTCATTGTCCACGTGCACGAACTGCCCCAGCTGCGCGAAGTTCTGGCACACGAGCGTGAAGTGGTGCTTGTCGCCGAGCTCGCGGATCTGCCGGATCCGCGCCAGGCCCTCCCGGTTGCCCAGCTGGCACCCCAGCGCGAAGCAGGAGTCCGTGGGATATGCGATGAGCGCGCCGGAGCGGATGCTGTCGGCCACGCCGCTGATGGTGCGCCGCTGAGGGTTCTCGGGGTGCACGTCGAAGTACTTCGCCATCCGCCGAGCCTACGGGACGGGGGACCGGGTCGTTCCGCAAGGCCGTCCCTGCTCCGTCCGGGTTCACTTGCGGTGCCCGTTCGGCCCCAGGACCGTGCGTACGATCATCGGCCCGGTTTCCGGTCGCTTTGATGCTGCCATCGGCAGGCACGACAACCGGGAGGGACGCGTGGCCAGTTCGCGGACGAAGGTGTGGACCACGGCGGCCGCGGTGACGGGAGCCCTGCTCGCCGTCGCCGCCGCACCGGGCCGGACCCCGGACACCGTCGCCCGGCAGGACCCCGGCGCACCCGCCGCGCGCGATGCGGCGGTCACCCTGCTCGTCGGACGGGCCCTGGACCCGCGCGCCCTGGACCGCGGCCCCGCCCCCGCCGCCCGCTGGTGCGCCGCCCCCGCCTTCGCCAGCGGCCCGTGCGGCACCTGGCGGGAGCAGCGGGTCCGGGCCACCGCCCACGGGACCGCGGACCTGCTGTGGAACCCGTCCCTCGGCAGCACCGGCACGCTCCCCACCGCCGCAGGCGGGCCGCTGGAGATCGCCCTCGCCCACGCCGAGGCGGGCCGCCTCAC
>NZ_JZWV01000910.1 GCF_000966975.1 Streptomyces katrae
GCACCCGGCTGACGGCCGCGGCCGTCGCCGCGGTGAACGAGGCCGAGGCCCCGGTCGTCGAGGTGCCGGTCGTCGAGGCCCCGGCTCCGGTCGTGGCCCCGGTCGCCGAGGCCCCGGCTCCGGTCGTGGCCGAGGAGGCGCAGGTGGTCAAGCCGCGCCGCACCCGGACGCGCAAGGCCGCCGTGGCGGAGGCTCCGGCCGTCGAGGCCCCCGTGGCCGAGGCCGCGCCCGCCGTGGCCGAGGAGGCTCCGGCGAAGCCGAAGCGCACCCGGACCCGCAAGGCCGCCGCCGTCGCGGAGGCCCCGGAGGCGGAGGCCCCCGCGGCCGCCGCCCCGGTCGTCGAGGCCGCGGCTCCGGTCCGGCCGCGCCGGGTCCCGACCCGCAAGGCCGCGCCCACTCCGATTCCGGACGTGGTGCTGCCGGAGGACGCCGTCGCTCCCCGCCGCCCGCGGGCCCGCAAGGTGGTCGCCCCGGCCGCCGAGCCGCAGTTCCAGATCGCCCCGCCGAGCGAGCCGGTCCGTACGACCCGCCGCTTCCGCTAGGCACCCCGGGCGCACGGCCCCGGTCCCCTTCCCAGGGGGCCGGGGCCGTCCTCGTACCCGGGCCTACGGGCCGGTAACCTCGGGCCATGAGCAAGCCGCCGCGCCTCACCCTGCCCCCCGCCGCCCGCGCGTACCGCCTGACCACCTCGCGCGGCGAGTTCGCCGTGCACGAGGCGGGCGAGCCCGTCCACGGCACCGCCCTGCTGGTCCCCGGGTTCACGGGCAGCAAGGAGGACTTCATCGCCCTGCTGGAGCCCCTGGCCGCCGCCGGGTTCCGGGTGGTCGCGGTCGACGGGCGCGGTCAGCACGAAAGCTCCGGCCCGCGCGAGGAGTCCGCGTACGAACTCCACGAACTGGCCCTGGACCTGCTGTCCCAGGCCAAGGCCCTGGACGCCCCCGCCCCGCTCCACCTGGTCGGCCACTCCCTGGGCGGCCTCGTCTCCCGCGCCGCCGTCCTCCGCGACGCCTCCCCCTTCGCCTCCCTCACCCTGATGAGCAGCGGCCCGGCCGCGATCACCGAGGAGCAGCAGGCCCGCACGAAGCTCCTGGTGGCGGCCCTGGAGGCGATGCGCGACACCCCGCCCGCGCAAAGCATGCCGGCCATCTGGGAGGCGATGCGGGCCCAGGACCCGGCGGACGCCGTCCCCGACTCCCCCGAGCTGGCCGCGTTCCTGCGCGACCGCTGGCTGGCCACCGTCCCCGAGCAGCTGATCACCACCGGCCGGGTCCTGGTCTCGGAGCCGGACCGGGTGGCGGAGCTGGCGGAGCTGCCACTGCCGAAGCTGGTCCTGTCGGGGGTGGTCGACTACGCCTGGCCGGTCCCGGTCATGGACGAGATGGCCGTCCGTCTGGGCGCCTCCCGGGTGGTCGTCGAGGGCGCCGAACACTCCCCCAACGCGGAGAACCCGCAGGTCACGGCCGGTGCTCTAGTCACCTTCTGGCGATCCTTGACCATGCAGTAGTTAGCTAAGGAAAAAATTTCCTTAGCGTAGGGAATGTTTCTGAAGGGCGCCTGGTTGACCCCTGTGCAAGGAGAACACCGACGAAGGGAGAAGCCGTGCGCTTCGAGATTCTGCGCCTGGACGACGTCGACGGAACCGCCGTGGACAGCACCGTCGTGGACGCGGCCTCCGTCAACCGGATCGTGCAGCAGGCGGCCGCCATCGGCCAGCGCATCCTGATCCGACCGGCCGAGAGTGCGTCCTCCTGATGCTTCCGAAATGCCCCCGTACCGATCCGGTACGGGGGCGTTCGCATGCGGGGACCGCGCAGCGCGGCCCGGCCCGCCGGGACGAGGGCCCGCCGGGCGAGCGGTGACGGCGTTCGGGCCGCCCGGGACACCCGGGCCACCCGGGCCACCCGGGGTTCAGGCCGCCCAGGAGAACGGCGCCGAGAAGGCGTTCTTCCCTTCGTTTCCGAATTCGAGGCCGAAGGCGTTCACCCGCGATCTCTTCGCGAGTCCGGCCGCGAGGGTGTCCGCGGGGAACCCGACCCCGCTGACCCGCACGCCCTTGCCGGTCGCGTCGAGCGGGGAGACGAAGTCCTCGACCTCGATGTCCACCGCGTCACCGATCTTCACGCGGTGGCTCCGGTCGTCGTCGGCGTAGTCGATCCGGGCGGTCTCCAGCCCGAGGATCTCGCCGACCAGCGGCGCGAGGTCCCCCATGGGGCCGCCGCGCTGACCGGAGAAGACCGCTCCCAGCGCCTCGGCCTGCTCGGGCGAGGCGGCCTCGTCCATGATCATGCCCAGCCGCCAGCCGCCTTCGCTCATGAGCTTCGGGGCATCGGCCACCACGGCGACGGTCAGGCCGCCCACGTCGACGTCATCGACCTGGCCGGAGTCGACGTGGAAGGCCAGGGTCACCCGGCAGCGGTCCTGGTCCGCCGGCGCCGAGAGGCCGGAGGTGGAGCAGGGACACACCATGTCGCAGTTGCAGTTCTCGAAATACGTCCCCTCGATACGCCATGCCATCGGAAGCTCCCTTCCTGCGGCTGAGGCACACCTGTGCACTCCATTCTCCGCCCGCGGCGATCACCCGGCAACGCGCGGGCGGCCGGGCCGGGGCGGCGGGTCAGGCGCCGTGGACGACCTGGAGGACGCCGTTGATGATCTGCTGGACGGCGATGGCGGAGAGCATCATGCCGGCCAGACGGGTGACCAGGACGACGCCGCCGTCCTTGATGATCCGGATGATCACCAGCGAGTAGCGCATGGTCAGCCACAGCACCACGTGCATCGCGGCGATGGCCGTCCACACGGAGAGCTGCCCGCCGAACCCCTCGGCCTTCTGCACGGCCAGGATGACGGAGACGATCGCACCGGGACCGGCCAGCAGCGGCATGCCCAGCGGGACCAGGGCGACGTTGACGTCCTTGGTCTGCTTGGGCTCGTCGGTCTTGCCGGTGAGCAGGTCGAGCGCGATCAGGAGGAGCAGCAGACCACCGGCGATCATCAGCGCCGGGACGGAGACGTGCAGGTAGTCCAGGATCTGCTGGCCGCAGATGCCGAAGGTCGCGATCACGCCGAAGGCGACGCAGACGGCCTGCCAGGCCATGCGGCGCTGCACCTTGGCCGGACGGCCGGAGGTCAGCGCGAGGAAGATCGGAGTGATGCCCGGCGGGTCCATAATCACAAAAAGCGTGAGAAAAAGGGATCCGAAGACGGCGAAGTCGAACACAGTGATGCCTTGCATAGAGGGGTGTTACGAAAAAGGGCGAGGGGGAAGGGCGCACGTCGGCGCGGCGACCGCGGCGTCAGCGGCGGCCGGCGGGCTCAGGCGCGGGCGTCTCCGCCGGCGCCCGGCACGGGGAAGGCCCCCGTGGCCCGGCGCGTGATCTCGCCGTAGATCTCGGGGTCGGTGGTGTACTCCCCGAGACGGCAGGTCTTGCGGCTGCCGTGGTAGTCGCTGGAACCGGTGGTCAGCAGACCGAGGTCCCCGGCGAGTCCGCGCAGGCGCGCGCGGGTGTCGGTGTCGTGGTCCATGTGGTCCACCTCGATGCCGTCCAGGCCCGCTGCCGCGAGGGCGGCTATCGCCTCCTCGGGCACGCACGCGCCGCGTTTGACGGCCGCCGGGTGCGCGAAGACGGTGACCCCGCCGGCCGCCTTGACCAGGCGGATGGCGTCGAACGGGTCGAGCTCGTGCTTCTCGGCGTACGCACGGCCGCCATCGGCGAGCCAGTCCGCGGTGAACGCGTCGGACACGGTGGGGACGACCCCCAGCTCGACCATGGCGGTCGCGATGTGCGGCCGCCCGACGGAGCCGTTCCCGGCGATCCGGGCCACCTGCTCCCAGGTCACGCCGACGCCCAGCTCCTGGAGCTTGCCGATCATGGCCTGGGCGCGCGGGGTGCGGTCGTCCCGCACGAGCTCCCGCTCAGCCGCGAGCTCGGGCTCCTGCGGGTCGAAGAGGTAGGCCAGCATGTGCAGCCCCACCCCGTCGAGCCGGCAGGACAACTCGGCCCCGGTGACCAGCGTGAGGCCCCGCGGCACGGCCGCGATGGCCTCGGCGTATCCCCCGACGGTGTCGTGGTCGGTCAGCGCGACCACGTCCAGCCCGGCCGCGGCGGCGTTGCGCACCAGCTCGGCGGGTGTGTCGGTGCCGTCGGAAGCCGTGGAGTGGGCGTGCAGATCGATGCGCACAGCCGGGCTCCAGGGGTCGGACGGACGTAGGGGACACTCCAGGGTACCCGTGCCGCCACCTGCCGAAGCCCCTGGCCACCAGCCATGGCGGAGCTCAGGGCCCCAGGATCCGCGGGCTCAGGGCTCCGCAGGGGACCAGTTCCACCTCCGCACCCGCGTCGCGGAGGTCGGCCAGGACGAGTTCGTCGTACATGAGCAGGCCCGACTGCTCCGGCCAGACGATGGCCCACAGCCACAGGCCCCGGGCCTCCCCCGCGAAGACGGCGCGGTCCTCCGGGACCCCCTTGACGTGCCACAGCGGTGTCGGACGGCCGTCGGTGACGACCTTGGCGTGCGGCGGGCCCGAGACGTCGAGGCCCGGGCCGGGGTCGGGGCCGTCGATGCCCGCGAAGCGGGCGCCGAGGCCCACTCCGAGTTCCTCGGCGACCAGCAGCAGCTCGCCCAGGCCGCCCAGCGGGCCCGGGCCGGTGCAGGCCACGGCCGTGGCCCGGCCGCCGGTCCGGTCGTCGCCGGCGGAGGCGACCCCGGTGAACAGCCATCCCACCGGCAGCGGCCAGGGCATCCACACCGGCACCTTGGACCGGTTCGCCACCACGCCCAGGCCCTCCACGCTGGGTGGGAGGACGGGCTGCAGCGGATGGACGGGGCCGTGCTCGGCGCACTGCCAGGAGTCGGAGAAGAGACCGGGCGCGCGCACCCGGCCACCACACTTCGGGCAACTCGGTTCGCCCCTCATAGGAAGCACGCTCCTCCCCGCCCGCCGCCCCGTCAAGACGCGATCACCCGTCCGGATGGCGCCCGGTGGCACCCGCGTCCGCGGGCCCCGCGCTCAGTCCAGTGCGACGGCCGTACGCAGAGGGTCCCGCAGATCCGTGCCGCGCGCGAGCCAGCGCTCCTGGAGGGCGGCCGCGCCGTGCACCCGCTTCCAGGCGGCCTCGTTCGCCGTCATGGGGAGGAGCGGGAGGAAGCGGACGGGGTCCATCGGCTCGTCCAGTTCGAGGTCCTCGACCCGTCCGGTCCAGTTCGAGGTCCTCGACCAGTCCGCCCGGCTCGGCGACCAGGACCGAGGTGAACGGCGCACCCTCCCACAGCGGTTCGCCCACGTCCAGGGAGGCGCCGGGGGCGACGACCAGCCCCTCGACCATCGGGGAGGCCGCCAGCACCGCGAGGGGCCGCAGCACCTTGTCGGTGGGCGCGAGCCCCGCCCGTACGGTCAGCAGCAGCTCGGCGCGCGGGCCGCGCACCGGGTCGGCGACCACGGCGGTCGGGTCGGTCATGGGGTGCGCGGACATGCCGAGGGTCGCGTACCGGACGAGGTCGCCCTCGGCGAAGCGGAGGACCTCGATGCGGTCGGTGCCCAGGAAGGTGACGGCGGCGCGGGCGTCGGGTTCGCCGAACGCGCTGCGCAGCCGGGCTTCGACGAGGGCCGGAATTTCTGCCATGCAGCGAGCATAGAACTCCTATCCGCCGGGTAAAGACAGGCGTTTGACCATCCGTCGGCTGATAGTGTTGACAGCCGGTCGGGGCCGCGTGCAGAAGCACGGTTCAGGGCTCCGGCGACAGGACGTCCCCCACGGGGGACCGGCCGGAGGAGGTGGGGCTGCGATGGACCGAAGTCGATCGTGCAGTACCAATCGCTCTTCGGCGACTTTCCAGGGCGGCTCCAGCCACCTTTGATCTTCTGATCAGCAGAAGAGCGACGGCAGAACTTTGTCCTCCCGTCCTGTTTCCCTCCGTCCGCCCGGGCCCGCGCGCCCGCCGCCGGAGGGCCTCCCACCCGTGCGGTCCGCAGCCGTGCGCGAGAAGGAGCCTGCCATGTCGATGCTGCCCTACCTCCGTGCCGCCGTCCGTCCGGCACTGCGCAAGTCCACTCCCGTACAGCCCGGCTACGACGCGACCCGCGACCCCTCCGCGAGCAGTGCGGTGGTCGACTGCGCCGTGTACCGCGACGGCCGGCGGGCGCAGGGCGACTGCCTGACGCCCCGTGAGGCGCTGCGCCGGGTCCGGGAGGACGGCGGGTTCGCCTGGATCGGTCTGCACGAGCCGACCGAGGCCGAGTTCGCCGGGATCGCCGCCACCTTCGGCCTGCACCCGCTCGCCGTGGAGGACGCGGTCCACGCGCACCAGCGGCCGAAGCTGGAGCGTTACGACGAGACCCTCTTCACGGTCTTCAAGACGATCCACTACGTGGAGCACGCCGAACTGACCGCCACCAGCGAGGTGGTGGAGACCGGCGAGGTGATGTGCTTCACCGGCCCCGACTTCGTCATCACCGTCCGGCACGGCGGCCAGGGCTCCCTGCGGACCCTGCGCCACCGCCTCCAGGACGACCCGCAGCTCCTCGCCCGGGGCCCGTCGGCAGTGCTGCACTCGATCGCCGACCACGTGGTGGACGGCTACATCGCGGTCGCCGCGGCCGTGCAGGACGACATCGACGAGGTGGAGAGCGCGGTCTTCGCCGCCCCCGCCAAGGGCGTCGCGCGGGGCGGTGAGGCGGGCCGCATCTACCAGCTGAAGCGGGAGGTGCTGGAGTTCAAGCGGGCGGTCTCCCCGCTGCTGCGGCCGATGGAGCTGCTGAGCGAGCGCCCGATGCGGCTGGTGGACCCGGACATCCAGAAGTACTTCCGTGACGTGGCCGACCACCTGGCCCGGGTGCACGAGCAGGTCATCGGCTTCGACGAGCTGCTGAACTCCATCCTCCAGGCGAACCTGGCCCAGGCCTCCGTCGCCCAGAACGAGGACATGCGCAAGATCACCTCCTGGGCGGCGATCATCGCCGTCCCCACGATGATCTGCGGGGTGTACGGGATGAACTTCGACCACATGCCCGAGCTCCACTGGCGCTACGGCTATCCGATGGTGATGGTCGCGATCGTCGGCAGCTGCTTCGTCATCCACCGGACCCTGCGGCGCAACGGCTGGCTGTAACGGCCAACGGTAGCGGGCGGGAGCCCACCGCCTACGCTGTGCACATGACTCTCAGTGCACTCGACCTGGCCCTCGTCGAGGAGGCCTCCAAGAAGTCCGGCCTGATCTGGGTCCGCGGCGCCGGCGCGGACCGGGCGCTGTGGCACGCCTGGGTGGACGGCGCCGCGCACGTGCTCGGGGACGGGCCCGGTGAGCAGCCGTTCCCGGGGCTCGCCGACGGTGCCGCCGCCGAGGTGACCGTCCGCAGCAAGGACAAGGGCGGCCGGCTCGTGGCCTGGACCGCGGCCGTACGGGAGCTCGCGCCCGGCAGCGGGCCGTGGGAGGCCGCCGTCGCCGAGCTGAAGGGCAAGCGGCTGAACGCCCCGGACTCGGAGCAGATGACGGAGCGCTGGGCGCGGGAGTGCCGGCTGCTGCGTCTGGAGCCGGTGGCGGTGGCCGACCGGCTGCCGGAGGGTTCGCTGGCCGCGGCGCCCCTGGCCTCCTCCGCGATCACCCGCCGGCCGGTCCCCGCGGGGCTGCCGAAGCTGCTGCTGAAGCGGAAGAAGAAGCGGGGCTGAGGCCGGCCGGGCGGCGGGGCGGGCGGTCAGCCGCCGGTCGGGTTGGACCCCTGGCCGGAGGAGCTGCCGCCGGTGCCGCCCGTGCCCGCGCCCTTGGACGGGGCCGGGGAAGCGCCGGTGCCCGTTCCCTTGCCGCCGCCGGTGCCGGCGGTCCCGCCCGTGGCGCCCGTGCCGTCCTTGGTGGTCGGCAGCTGGGAGCCGTAGTCCACGGTCTGGTCCTGCGCCGGAGCCTCCAGCGGGAAGGCCTTGCCCCACTCGGAGAGCTCCACCCGGCCCGCGCCGCCCGCGCGCTCCTCCAGGGAGACCGTCAGCTTGCCGCCCTTGCCCGCGTCGGCCGAGACCGGCACGGCGCGGGTGTGCCCGACGGTGGTGTAGCCGCCCTTGGTGAGCTTGCCCTGGAGGCCGAGGAGCCCGTCGAGCAGCACGTGCATGTCGGTGAACCCGCGGAACTGCTTGTAGGTGGGGTCGCTCTCGGGGACCTTCACGTACTTGTCGCCGAGCTTGCCCGCCGAGTCCGACTTCCCCCAGAAGGCCGCGCTGGCCTTCAGGTACAGCTGCTCGCCGACCCGCAGCACCTGGAAGGTGTCGGCCTGCGACTTCACCTCGCCGGAGCCCCCGTCCGCCTTGAGCCGCAGGTCGAGGGTGAAGGACTTGCCGCCGCTGACGAGGGTTCCGGACAGGTGCACCGAGTTGGCGGCGGCGGCCGCGGCCTTCGCCTGGCTCTCGATCTTCTCCGGCGTCTGCTTGCCGACCCCGTTGGTGCCCTTGTCGGGGTCCGTCTTCTCCGCGCAGCCCGTCCCGGTGACGGCGATGCCCGCGCACAGGGCACCGATGACCGCGGCCCGGCGCAGCCGTACGGCGGAGGGGTGGGCGCTCACGTCGGGTGCCTCTCGTCGTTGGTCAGCTGGGGGCACTCCCCCGGCCTCCGGCCGGGGGCACCCCCACGCGGTGGTGGCAGGGGGAGCAGCAGGCAGCGTACCCGCCCCGGGAAACGGCCCCGCCGGACCCCTGCCCCGGCCCCTGCCCGGACC
>NZ_JZWV01000911.1 GCF_000966975.1 Streptomyces katrae
CCCCGGGCCCGGCGGGCGGCTCCGGCCGGGGGCGGCCCGCCGCCCGGCCCATCGTCAGGGCCAGCCGGCGCACCCCCGCCCAGTCCATCGGGACGCCGGCGCGGTTCCCCGGCCGGTGCCTCGGCACGACCACGCGCAGCGCGCCCGGCTCCACACGGCAGCGCACGGGGGCCGGCAGCATGACGGACTCGCCGTCGATGCCGATGCGTACCAGCGGTGCGTCGGAGTCCACCTCCACCTCGAGGGCGGTCAGCGAGGTCAGCCCCGTGGAGCGCGCGCCGCGCAGGATGCCCGCGGCCTGGGCGGCGTTGTTCACCTTGATCGCGAGGACGCCGAGGACGCCCGCGTCGAGCCGGCTGCGCCGGCCCAGGCCCGCGGGGTCGCCTGTCCCGTAGGGATTGTTGCTGACCAGCACGGCCTGCGGGTCCTCGACCACGGTGTCCCCGGCGCGCACCGTCAGCCGGGGGCCGGTGTGGCGCGCCAGCAGGTCCGGCAGCAGGCTCAGCGTCGTACGCATCTTGTCGTCGCGGTACGCCGGACTCTGGACCACCTCGGCGTAGGTGCCGAAGGAGGCGTTGTTGACGAAGCCGCGGTCGCCGACGCGGCCGAGGTCCACCCGGAGTTCGACACCGTCGGTGAGGGCGTCCAGGCAGGTCGAAGGATCGAGCCGGTCCAGCCCGAGGTCCATCGCGAAGTGGTTGCGGGTACCGGCGCTGATGACCAGGAACGGGACCCCGTGCTCGGCGGCGACGGAGGCGACCAGGGCCTGCGTGCCGTCGCCCCCGGCGACCCCGACGAGATCGGCGCCGCGCTCGATGGCGCGGCGCGCGAGCTCGGCGACGTCCTCGTGGTGGTCGGGGTCGAGCAGCACCACCTCGGCGCCGAGCGCCTCGGCCTTCTCGCGGAGGCCGAAGGCGCCGACCTTCCCGCCCCCCGACCGCGGGTTCATGATCAGGAACGGGTGCCGGGGCGGCCGCGCCGGACGCCCGGGCATGCGGGACCGGCCCTCGTCGGCCAGGGCCGACCGCCCGGCCGCCACTGCCAGCCCCCACAGGGCCACCGTGCACAGCACGACCCACAAGAGCTGCGCGCGCACGTACGAGACGATCACGGCGACCGGCGAGGCCACGGCGAGGACCAGGGCCATCCAGCGGATCGGCCCGCGATGGGCCAGGAAGAGCCACACGGCCGCCGCCGTGACGGCCACGCCGGCCAGTCCCACCGCCACCAGGACGATGCCGCGCAGCCCGGCGAAGACCAGCATGACGGCCAGCGCGGCCGTGCCCGCCAACAGCGCCAGCCGGGCCTTGACGTGCATGCTCACGCAGCCCACCTCCACTCCGCGACACACCACGACACCTCCATTGGCCCCCGCACCCGCCCGGTCCGCATCGCCCGGGCCGGGCGATGTGCGCGGCGTGCGATCAAGACGGCAGGACGTGACCATGGAGGGGCACCTGCCTGGGACCCCGCCACCGCTGGGTGGCGGCTCCGGCGGTGGGGCGCGGACACGGACACGAGGAGCCGGAGGAAGCCCAGGCCATGAAGAGCCGCCTCGCCGGGGGTATGACCTCATGACCGTGCCCTTGACCGGCGACCCCTTGCTGGCCGCGAAACTCGCCGTGCCCTGCCACGCCCCCGGCCTGGTGCGCCGGCCGCGGCTGCTGAACCGGCTCACCCTGGGCACCAAGGGACCGCTGACGCTGATCACCGGAGCTCCCGGGGTCGGGAAGACCGCCCTGGCCGCCTCCTGGGCCCGGTCCGCGTCCGCCTCCCGCCCGGTGGTCTGGGTGACGCTCGACGAGGACGACACCCCGGGCGTGTTCTGGGCCTACGTCGTCGAAGGCCTCCGGCGCTCCGGGGCCCTGGCCGAGGACGACCTCGGCACGCCCGTCTGCGCGGACGACGTGGACCGCTCGCTGCTGGTCCGCCTCGCCTCCGCGCTCGAACTCGCCCCGCCCCTGGTGCTGGTAGTCGACGGGCTCGACAAGGCCCCGGGCAACGCCGTCCCCGAGGGCCTGCGGTTCGTCTCCGAGCACGCCGGCCCGGCCCTGCGGCTGGTCCTGATCAGCCGGGAGGACCCGCCGCTGCCGCTGCACCGCTACCGGGCCGAGGACCGCGTCCACGAGATCCGCGAACACGACCTGGCGTTCACCCGGAAGGAGGCGGTCCAGCTGCTGCGCGGCCAGGGGACCGCACCCGACGGCCCCCTCGTGGACCTCCTCCTGGAACACACCGAGGGCTGGGCCGCGGGCCTGCGCCTGTGCGCGCTCGCCATGGCGCGCTCCGAGGACCCCGCCGACTTCGCCCGTTCCTTCACCGCCTCCGAGCAGGCGGTCTCCGACTACCTCCTCACCGAGGTCCTCGCAGCCCAGCCCGAGCCGGCCCGTGACCTGCTGCTGCGCGCGGGCGTCCTGAACCGGGTCCACCCCGACCTCGTCGCGGCTCTCACCGGTCGCGGTGACGCGGGCCGCATCCTGCAGGACCTGGCCCGCTGCCACGCGTTCGTCGAACCGCTCCCCGGCACCCAGTGGTACCGGTTCCACCCCCTGTTCGCCGCGGCCCTGCGCGCCCACCTGCGCAGCAGGCAGCCCGAGCTGGAGCCCCTGCTGCACCGCCGGGCCGCCCGCTGGTACGCCGAACAGGGCCGCAGCGCCGAGGCCGTGGACGAGGCCGCCGCGGGCGGCGACTGGAGCTTCGCCGCCGCCCAGACCGTCCAGCACCTGCTGGTGGTCCCCCTCCTCGCCGGCGGTGGATCCCCGTCCGCCGACACCTTCTCCCGCATGCCCGAGGACGTCCCCGGCGCCAGGGCGGCCCTGGTCGCCGCCGCCTGCCGGATGGCCCGCCAGGACGTCCCGGGCTGCCGCTCCTGGCTCGCCCGCGCCGAGGCGGCGACCGGCGGTCCGGCCCTGGAGACCGAACCGGCCGACGGGCTCACCGCCGCCCTGCTGCGGCTGCTGTCCGCCCCCGGCGCCGCCGACGAGGAGGCCCACCGGGTCGCCGAACTCCTGGCACGCCTCCCGTCCGAGGAGCGCGCCCGCCACCCCGAGCTGGAGCCGCTGCGCCTGTACGGCCAGGCGTGCGCCCGCCTGCGCGGGGGCCTCCCGCAGCCCGCCCGCGAGGTGCTCGAACAGGCGGTCCGGGCCTGCTGCGGAGACGCCGCGGTCCTGCTGCGGCACCGGTGCCTGGGACGGCTGGCCCTGGCCGACGCCGCCGCGGGGGAGCTGACCCTCGCCGAGGAGCACGGGGCCGCCTCCCTGGCCCTCGCCGACCAGCACGGCATCCCGGAGTCCCACCGCTCCGGCGCCGCGGGCCTGGCGCTCGCCGCCGTGGCCCTCGAGCGGGAGGACCTCGCCGCGGCGGCCGGGCACCTCGACCACGCGGAGCTCCTCGCCGACACCCGCGACGACCTCGACCTCCTGATCGAGCGGTCGGTGCTCCGGGCCCAGCTGGAAACCGCCCGGGGCGCGTGGGACGCCGCCCGCACGCACCTCGACGGCCACCTCGAAGGGCCGGCCGCCGCCTCGCCCGGGCCGGCCGCCCGCCTCGCCGTCGCCCATGCCACTGCGGCCCTGGCCCGCGGGGACCTCGACGCCGCGGCCACCGCCCTGGACCAGGTCGGGACGGGCGACGCCATGCCCTCGCACACGGTGGCGCTGGCCCAGGTCCGCGCCGCCGCCGACCACCCCGCACAGGCCCTGCGGCTGATCGAGACCGCGGAGGAGTCCGACGCGCTGACCGTGTCCGACCGGGTCCGCCTGCTGCTGCTCCGTGCCCACCAGGCGCTCCTCGACGGACACGAGGACAGGGCGCGCGACCTGCTCGTCCAGGCCCTCGACACCGCACGCCCCGAAGGGCTCAGGCGGCCGTTCACGGAGGCCGGTCCCTGGGTGCGGCACCTGGCCGCCGGCCTCGACGGGCGCAGCGGCTCCTACACGTGGCTCGGTGCCCCGCACGCCCCGGCCGACCGCCCGGTGGTCGAGCAGCTGAGCCCCCGGGAGCGGGAGGTGCTCCAGCAGGTGGCGCGGATGATGTCCACCGACGAGGTCGCCGCCGAGCTGCAGCTGTCCGTCAACACCGTCAAGACCCACCTGCGCGGCATCTACCGCAAGCTGTGCGTCTCCCGCCGGCGCGACGCGGTGGAACGCGCTCGCGAACTGCACATGCTGTGACCCCTGCGACACCCGCCCGGCCGTGCCTCACCTGCGACGGGTGAGGTGCGCGGGAGGGCCGGCGGTATGGACGTGGCGGGCCCGACGGGGCTGCGGCGACTGGGAGAGAGGCGGCTGCCCATGCGCTACGAATTCCGGATCACGGGCCGTGTGTCCGAGCCGGTCTCCCATGCCTTCCCGGAGCTCCGGGAGTTCCCGGCGGCCCGTCAGACCCTCTTCTTCGGCACCGTGACCGACGAGGCACACCTCTACGGCCTGCTCGGACGGTTCCGGGACCTGGGACTGCACGTCGAGGAGATGCGACGCCTGCCCGACTGACCGGGCACGGTCGCCCAGGACCCACGCAGGCAGGAGGCGGGAGCACCGTGACCACGTTCCCCTTCGCCCCGGGGCCGGCCCCCACACCGGCCGACCGCGCAGAGCGCGGCAAGCAGGCGCGGGCGGGCCTGCCGCGGTCCGGGCAGGCCCGGTTCGACCCGGGGCCCGACCGGCCCGACCCCGTCGAGGTGCTGCTGGCGCAGGCCGCCTCACGGGTGCCGGAACTGGTGCCCATCCGGCACGGCCGCATGCTGAAGTCACCCTTCTCCTTCTACCGGGGCGCCGCCGCCGTCATGGCCGCGGACCTGGGGCGCGCACCCCGCACGGACCTCACCGTGCAACTGTGCGGAGACGCCCACGTCATGAACTTCGGCCTCTTCGCCTCACCCGAGCGCTCCCTCGTCTTCGACGTCAACGACTTCGACGAGACCTACCCCGGCCCCTTCGAATGGGACGTCAAGCGGCTCGCGGCGAGCCTCGCCGTCGCGGGCCGCGACAGCGGGTTCACCCCCCAGGACCGGGCCGCCGTCGTGGCCGAGGCCGTCTCGGCGTACCGGCGCCGGATGCGGCGCCTCGCCGAGATGCGCGTCCTGGACATCTGGTACGCCCAGGACGACTCCGAGGAGCTCCGCCTGATCGCCGCCCAGGGCGGCGACCGCGTGCTGCGCCGCACCGACCGCACGCTGGCCAAGGCCCGCAGCCGGGACCACCTCCAGGCCCTCGCCAAACTCACCCACCGCGTCGGCGGAGAGCTGCGCATCGCTCCCGCCCCGCCCCTGATCGTGCCCCTGTCCCAGGTGCTGGGTGAGGGCGGCCGCACGGACCAGGACACCGTCGTGCGCGGGCTCATCGAGGCGTACGCGCAGAGCCTGGCTCCCGAACGCCGCGTACTGCTCGCCCGATACCGCCCGGTCGACGTCGCCCGCAAGGTCGTCGGCGTCGGCAGCGTCGGCACCCGCTGCTGGATCGTCCTGCTGACCGGCCGGGACGAGGACGACCCGCTCCTGCTCCAGGCGAAGGAGGCCCAGGAATCCGTCCTCGCCCCCTACACCGCGCCCGCGGACTACGGGAGCCAGGGCCTGCGCGTGGTGGCGGGGCAGCGGCTGATGCAGGCCGCCAGCGACATCTTCCTCGGGTGGATGCGGGTCACCGGCGTCGACGGCAGGGAGCGCGACTTCTACGTCCGCCAACTGCTCGACTGGAAGGGCTCCATCCGCGTCGAGACGATGCGCCCGGAGGGCCTCAGCCTGTTCGCCCGGGCCTGCGGCTTCTCCCTCGCCCGGGGCCACGCCCGGTCCGGTGATCCCATCGCCATCGCCGGCTACCTCGGTATTTCCGACGCCTTCGACCGGGCGGTCGCCGCCTACGCGGAGGCGTACGCCGAACAGAACCTGCGCGACTACGACGCGTTCCTCGAAGCCGCCCGCACCGGCCGTGTGGCGACGGCCGAGGGCTGACCGACCGCCCGCGGGCCGCGGCGGCGGGCACCGAGAAGAGGGAGGACGAACCATGGACCCGACTGCCCCGGTCCCCTCCGGCCCCGAAGGGCCGCACCCCCCGCTCAGCGCGGAGGAGCGCGCGGAGTACGTACGGCTGCGCAAGGCCGCCTCGGTGCGCCACAAGCGCGTGCGCTACGCGGGGGCCTCGGTCCTGCTGCTGCTCGCGCTCCTGCTGTCCCCGATCGCTGTCGTGTCGGCCTGGGTGGACGACACGATCACCGACACGGACCGGTACGTGCAGACGGTGGCTCCCCTCGCCGACGAGCCCGCCGTGCAGAACGCGGTCAACGACAAGCTGACCGCCGGCGTGGTGGCCAACGTCGACGTCAAGGCGATCACCGAGGCCCTGGGCCGGGCCCTGAAACAGGCCGACGCGCCGCCCCTGGTGGTGGAGAAGTCGCAGGCCCTGGAAGGCCCCCTGAAGAGCGCCCTCACCTCGGCGGTCCACGCCGTGGTGGCCAAGGTGGTGGCGAGCGACCAGTTCGAGACCGTCTGGACCGAGGCCAACCGGCGGGCCCAGGCCGCCGTGGTCAACGTGCTGACCGGGGAGGGCTCCAGCGCCGTCGCGTCCAAGGGCGACACGATCGTCCTCGACCTCGGCACGCTCACCGACCAGCTCAAGGAGCGGCTCACCGCCGCCGGGTTCGAGAAGGCTTCGGCGATCCCCGAGGTGGACAAGCAGATCCCGCTGCTCAAGGTCGACAAGCTGGACAAGGCCCAGAACGCCATGCGGCTGCTGAACGTCGTGGGCGTCTGGCTGCCCGTGGTGGCCCTCGCCCTGGCGGCCCTCGCCATCTGGTGCGCCCCCGCCCACCGCGTGTGGCTGATGGCCACCGCCATCGGCGTGGGCGTGATGATGGGCGTCCTGCTCGTCGCCCTGGCCGTGGCCCGGAGGATCTACCTGGACTCCGTGCCCCCGGCGACCCTGCCGCCCGATGCCGCCGCCGTCATCTACGACACGCTGGTGCGCTTCCTGCGGGAGAGCGCCCGCACGCTCATCGTCGTCGCCGTGGTCACCCTGCTGGCCGCGTACCTGTACGGGCCGGGGCGCGGCGCCCGCGTCGTGCGCACCGAGGCGCGCCGGGCCACCGGCGCCGGAGGCCGCCACCTGCAACGGCTCGGCGTGCGGACCGGTTCCACGGGGCGGTGGCTGGCCGGGCACGGGGCGTGGACGACCGGCGTGGTGATCGGGGCCGGAGCGCTGACCCTGCTGCTCTGGAACCATCCGACGCCCGCCGTCGTGGCCGTCGTCTTCGGGATCGTGGTCCTCGTCCTGGTCCTGCTCGGCGTCCTGGCGGCCGCCCCGGGCGACGGGCCGCACCCCGGCAAGGAGGCCGGCCACCCCACCCGCGGCGGGTGATGCGGACGGAAACGGGCTCCGCCGACCGGGTGAACCCCGATGTGATCATGCCTCTACGCTAGGCCCCGGCAGGCCGTCGACGGACGGCCGGTGAGGGAACGGGGAGCGGGCTGTGCCGGTGCCATCGGAGCAGGCGAACGACGGAGACCTGGTCGGCAGGGCACTCGGAGGGCGCTACCGGGTGACCGAGGTGGTCGGCCGCGGCGGCATGGGCGTGGTCGCGAAGGCCGTCGACGAGGTCCTCGGCCGCGAGGTCGCCGTCAAGCTGCTGCGGGCCTACACCGACGCCGGCCCCGCCGAACTGGCCGACCTGCGCACCCGGATGCAGCGGGAGGCGCAGGCCGCCGCGCGCATCCGGCACACCGGGGTGGTCACCGTGCACGACGTGACCGAGGACCAGGGGCTCCCGGTCATCGTGATGGAACTCGTCGACGGCCCCTCGCTGGACGCGGTCGTCGCACGGCGCGGCGCGCTGGACCCCCACGAGGCCGCCGCGATCGGCGCGAAGCTGATGGACGCCCTCGACGCCGCCCACCGGGCCGGTGTCCTGCACCGGGACGTCAAGCCGGGCAACGTGCTGCTGGAGCGCGGCGGCCGGGTCGTCCTCACCGACTTCGGCATCGCCAGCATGCAGAACCCCGACGACGAGGAACTGGCGAAGCTGACCCGCAGCGGCGAGATCGTCGGTTCGCTGGACTACCTGCCGCCGGAGCGGGCCCAGGGCCGGGAACCCGGCCCGGCCTCGGACATCTGGTCGCTCGGGATGACCCTGTACGCGGCGGTGGAGGGCGTCTCGCCGTTCCGCCGGACCTCGGTGTGGTCGACCCTGTCCGCGATCATCGCCGAACCCCTCCCCGAGGCCCGGCGGGCGGGCCCGCTCGGACCGGTGCTGCAGGCCCTGATGGCGAAGGAACCGGAATCCCGCCCCACGGCCGACCAGGCCCGCGCCCTCCTGGAAGCGGTGGCCTCCGGCACCGGCACCCCGGGGCCTGCTGCCGGGCCGGCTGGGGCAGCCGGGGTCGGCGGGGCGGCATCGGCTGCCGGGGCCGCCGGGTTTGCCGGGGCCGGTGGGAACGCCCCGGCAGGGGACAGGGGGCTGACGATGGCTGCTGGAGCTGCTGGGCTGGCTGGGGCCGGCGGGGCTGTCGGGCCGGCCGGGGCGCTCGGGCCGGCCGGGGTGCATTCCGGC
>NZ_JZWV01000912.1 GCF_000966975.1 Streptomyces katrae
GGTCACCGATCTGCTGGAGCGCACCTTCGCCGACCAGCTGGACGCGCTGCCCGCCGCCACCCGCGCCGCGCTGGTGGTCGCCGCCGCCGCGGAGGGCGCCGCCCTGGCCGACGTCCTCGCCGCGCTGCCGTCCGGCCCCGACACGGAGGTGTGGCTGCCCGCCGAACGCGCAGGACTCGTACACCTGCAGGCCGACCGCATCGCCTTCCGCCACCCCCTGATCCGCTCCGCCGTCTACGGAGCCGCCCCGTTCGCCGAGCGGCGACGCGCACACCTGGCGCTCGCGGCCGTCCTCGGCGCGGACCCGGACCGGCGGGCCTGGCAGCTGTCCGCCGCCACGATCGCCCCCGATCCGGACGTCTCGGGATCCGGACGTCTCGGGCGAGCTGGAGCGCACCGCCCTGCGCGCCCTCGCCCGGGGCGCCGTCGCCGAGACCGTCGCCGGCCTCGAACGCGCGGCCCAGCTGCACCCCGTGACGGCCGAGCGGACCCGGCTGCTGTCGACCGCGGCCTACGCGGCCGTCGTCGCCGGTGACACCGAGCGGGCCGAAGCCCTCGCCGCCGAAGCCTCCCGCCTCGACGTCGGCGCGGAGGCGCTGCGCTGGATAGCGGCGCTCAGCGGCCTCGTCGCCATGCTGACCCTGCGCCTGGAGCGCGCCTTCGCGCTGGTGGTGCCCGACGAGCTGCCCGGCTCGGCGCAGATCGACGCCGGCGTCTCCACGATCGCCACCGGCATCGCTTACCACTCGGGGCTCCCCGCGCAGCGGGAGCGGCTCCGCCCCATGCTCGCGGCACGCGCCGCGGACGACGGTATGGCCACCCACCCGTACCACCTGTGGGACACCGGAGTCACGGACCCGTTCGTCCACGACCGGCGATCCGCGCCCTGCTGCCCGCCGTGACGGCCTCCCCCGGCCTGCTCCCCCCCGAGCGCCACACGCTGGGCGTCCTGTGCCTGCTGCTCGACGAGACCGAGATCTCGATCAGCCTGCTCGGCGAACTCGTCAACCCGCAGTGGGAGGGCGCTGCGGACTTCCATGCCGGGACCACCGCCGCCGACCTGGCCTTCGCCCATCTCGACGGCGGCCGGTGGGCCGACGCCCGCCTCGGCGTCGAGCGACTGGCCGAAACGTTCCTGGCGGGCCGGCACACCCTCGGGCCCGCCCG
Organism: Streptomyces katrae; assembly: GCF_000966975.1. Lineage (GTDB taxonomy): Bacteria > Actinomycetota > Actinomycetes > Streptomycetales > Streptomycetaceae > Streptomyces > Streptomyces katrae. The sequence continues at coordinate 1,168 of NZ_JZWV01000912.1, forward strand.
TGCCCTGGCCGCGCTCGCCACCGTGTGCGCCCTGACGGGTGAGGCGGAGACGGCCCTGCGCCACGCGGCCGCCGTCCTCGCCGTCACCGAACCGGCCGGGGCGCTCGCCACCGTGGCCCGCGCCCACCGGGCCGCCGGTCTGGCGGCCGCCGCCCTCGGGGACCACACCGCCGCCCACCGCCACCTGCGCGCCCTCTACGACGCGGCGGGGGCACCGCTGCACTACCACCTGTCCTGCTACGCCGTCGCCGACCTCGCGGCCGCCGCCGCGCTCACCGGCCGCACCGAGGAGGCCCGTACCGTCCTCGCCCAGGTCCGTGCCGAGGCCGGCGACGGGGCGTCGGCCCGGCTGCGCCAGGTCCTGCTGCGTGCCACGGCGCTGCTCGCCGCTCCGGCCGACGCGGGAGGGCACTTCCGGGAGGCCCTGGAGGACCCGGCGGGCCGGCGCTGGCCCTTCGAACGGGGCCAGGTGTGGCTGGAGTACGGCGAATGGCTGCGCCGGCAGCGGCAGATCGCCGACGCCCGCGCGGCCCTGACCAAGGCGCGCGAGGTCTTCGACGGGCTCGGAGCCGGCCCGTGGGCGTCCCGCGCCGAGGCCGAACTGCGCGCGGCCGGCATCGCCGTCGAATCGGCCCCGCACAGTGCCCTGCGCTCGCTGACCCCGCAGCGGCAGCGGATCGTCCGCCTCGCCGCCCAGGGCCTGACCAACCGGGAGATCGGCGAGCGGCTGTTCCTCTCCCCCCGCACCGTCGGCACCCACCTCTACCAGGTCTTCCCCGCACTGGGCGTGTCCGCGCGCAGCCAGCTGCGCGACGTGGTGGAGCGGGAGCCCGGGGACTGAGGCGCCCGGGCGTCCACGGCGTACGTCATGTGACGGATGGCCGCGGCGCGCGGGGATCCGAGAGTGGGAGCAGAACGACGCCTACCGCACCCGGAGCCCTCCATGCCCGTCACACGGTCCACCCTCGCGCTGCCGCCCGGTGAACGCGCCGACTACTGGCACGAGCTGGTGTCCGGCACCTTCATCCCGCTCGACGTCCGGCTGCACGAACCGGTGCCCTCGGCGGGGACGATCACCAGCCGGCGGCTCGGCCCCCTCCAGATCTCGGAGGTGGAGGCCGGGCCCCAGACGGTGGACCGCAGCACGCGCAGGATCGCCCAGGGCGGCGAGGAGTACCTGACCGTCACCCTCCAGCAGCGGGGAAGCGCCCGGCTCACCCAGGAAGGCCGCCAGGCCGTCGCCGGGCCCGGCACCTTCACCTGCTCGGACGCCGGCCGGCCCTACCGGCGCGAACAGCCCGACGCCTTCCGCTTCACGGCCTTCCGGGTGCCCAAAGCAGCCCTGGGCCTCCCCGACGCCGATCTCCGCACCGCCACCGGCACCCTGTTCGACGGCGCCTGCGGGACGTCCGCCCTGGTGGCGGCGTTCCTGGGCCGGCTGGCCGAGCAGGCCGCCGGCTTCGAGCCGGACACCGCGCACCGGCTCGCCCTGACCACCTCGGATCTGCTGGCCGTCCTGTTCCGCGAACGGGGCGGCCGGCTCGACCCGCAGGCGCCGGAGCACGCGCACGGCATGCTGACCCGGGTGCAGGAGTACGTCCTGCTCCACCTGGGCGACCCCGCCCTCGGGCCGGAGCGGATCGCGGCGGCCCACCACATGTCGGTGCGGTACCTGCACAAGCTGTTCCGCACCGGGGGCACGACGGTGGGGCGCTGGATCCTGCGCGAGCGGCTGGAGCGCTGCCGCCGGGAACTGGCCCGGCCGGCCCGGGCCGTCCCGACCGTGGCGGCCGTCGCCCAGCGCTGGGGGTTCGTCAGCCCCTCCCACTTCAGCCGGGCCTTCCGTGCCGCCTACGGCATGACGCCCCGCGAATGGCAGGCCGCCGCCCGCCTCCGGCCGGCCGTGACGCCCGGCCCGGCGGACCGGGCGTCACGGTGACGGCTCACAGGGTGCGCCGTACGCCTGCCTGGCGCTCGATGTTGCGCAGCTGTACGGCGAGGTCGCCCTCCACGGCGTGGTGCGCGGGTCCGCTGCGGCCGATGGGCAGGACCTCCTCGCTGCGCATGTCCTCCAGCATCAGGGCGAACGCGGCGTAGGCGGCGGCGAGCGCCACCAGGATGCCCAGGGCCCCCGCCGTACGCGTCGGCCATTCGGCGCCGGTGAGTCCGCCCAGGCCGGTGGCGGCCCAGCGGGGCAGGGAGACCACGAGGACCAGCCACAGGGCCCGCTTGGGCCGGGTCACCGCCGCCATGAGCGCCCCGAAGCACAGGAACGCCAGGTTGAAGACGCCCAGGACCCGGGTCCCGCCAGGTGCGCCGCTGCCCAGGACCAGGGCGTACGCGAGCCAGCTGCCGGCGAAGACGCCCATCAGGGTGGCCGCGATCACGTCCCGCGCCTGGAAGGCCAGCACGCTGACGAGGAGTTGCAGGGCGAAGGCCGGCAGGACGCACAGGGCGACGGCCCGGCGGTCGGTGGTGTCCAGGAGGCCCAGTTGCAGGCATCCGGACAGCACGGAGGCGATGGCCACCGTGAAGAAGCCGAGGGGCATCGGCGAAGCGATGGGGCGCAGGGTGATCCGGGTCATCGCCCGCAGGTCCGGTTCGAAGCGGCGCTCGCCTCCGGTTCCGGGCCCGGGTCCCTCCGCGGGCTCGGGTGCGGGGGGTTCGCCGATGGGGTCGGTGCTCATCCGCCGGTCCTCTCGTTCAGTGCGACAGGCACGGGTCGACGGGGTGGGCCGGCCCGGGCAAGGGATCGGTGCCGGTGCGGGCGGCCCGCCAGGCGCGGTGCCGTCCGGACTCGGCGACGGCTTCGGCCACGGTGTCGGCCTGCGCGGCGCCGTCGCCCCGGGCCGCGTAGCCGCCGAAGTGGGCCACCGGACTCCAGGCCGGGGCGACGGGCGGTGCCTCCTCCTCCAGGCCCGCGTACTCCGCCGCCGCGTGCACGATGCGCCCGCCGACCACCGTGAGCACGGATTCGATGTCGGGGATGGTCTCGGCGGGCACGGTGAAGTAGTCCTGGGAGAGGACGGCGAGATCCGCGTAGCAGCCTTCGCGCAGTACGCCCTTGACTTCGTCCTCGCCGGTCAGTCGGGCTCCGCCCCGGGTGTACAGGTCGAGGGCCTGCCGCCGGTCGAGGAGGTTCGCGGGCGGGTAGAGGGGTGTACCGCCGACGGTCCGTCCGGTGACGAGCCAGTGCAGCGCCACCCACGGGTTGTAGGAGGAGACGCGGGTGGCGTCCGTGCCGGCGGCGACGGTCAGGCCCCGGTCGAGCATGGCGCGGACCGGGGGCGTGCGGGAGGCCGCCTCGGCGCCGTAGCGGTCGAGGAAGACGCCGCCCTGGAAGGACATCCGGTTCTGCACCGACAGGGCCCCGCCGAGGGCGGCGATCCGGTCGAGGCTGTCGTCGCGGACCGTTTCGGCGTGGTCGAACAGCCAGCGGTTCCCGGCGGGGAACAGACCTTCGGCGGCGAGCTTCTCGAAGACCGCGAGATCGCGGCGGATGGTCTCGTCGTAGGTGGCGTGCAGCCTGAAGCCCCAGCCGTTCTCCGCCAGCAGCCGGACGGCCTGCTCGAACTCGGCCTCGTAGCCGTCGTCGAGGGCGGGGCGGGGTTCGGCGAAGTTCTCGAAGTCGGCCGCGGCCCAGGTGAGGTTCTCGCCGGCGCCGGCCAGGCGCAGCCATTCGTCGCCGTCGCCGGGACGGACGGTCTCGGTCCAGCGGCGCAGGTCGTCCAGCTCCTGGCCGGGCGTCTGCGGGAAGAGGTAGTAGGCGATGCGCAGGGTCAGTTCGCCCGAGCGGGCCAGGTCGGTGACGGTGGCGTAGTCGTCGGGGAAGTTCTGGAAGCCGCCGGCGGCGTCGAGCGCCGAGGTGAGGCCGAACCGGTTGAGTTCGCGCAGGAAGTGGATGGTGGAGGTGCGCCGGTCGGCCTCGTCCAGGCGCGGTGCCTTGGCGAGGGTGGAGTACAGCACGAGGGCGCCGGGGGCGGCCAGCAGCACTCCGGTCGGTTCGCCGTCGCGGCCGCGTACGATCTGTCCGCCGCGCGGGTCGGGGGTCTCGCGGGTGAACCCGGCGGCGATGACGGCGGCCCGGTTCATCAGGGCCGACTGGTACAGGTGCAGGACGAAGACGGGGGTGTCGGGGGCCGCCGCGTTGAGCTCGGCGACCGTCGGCATGCGGCGCTCGGCGAACTGCTCGGGGGTCCAGCCGCCGACGACGCGGATCCACTGGCCCTTCGGGGTTCGGCCGGCCTGCTCGCGCAGCATGGCCAGGGCGCGGCGCAGGCTGCGCACGCCGTCCCAGCGCAGTTCCAGGACGTAGTTGAGGCCGCCGCGGATGACGTGCAGGTGCGAGTCGTTGAGCCCGGGGACCAGTCGGCGGCCGAGGGCGTCGACGACCCGGGTGGCGGGGCCGACGAGCCCGGCGAGCTCGTGGTT
>NZ_JZWV01000921.1 GCF_000966975.1 Streptomyces katrae
GTGCCGACGCAGCGGCCCCTGACCGAATCCGAACGCGTCCTGTCCGACCGGATGGTGGCCTACTGAACGGCCTTCGCCCGGCACCTGCGAGAACGCCTCAGGCACATGAACTGAGCTGGCCAGGAAGGATGGCACGGATGGGAGCCGACCACTCCGAGACCTCGGCGTCCCCATTCGCTCGAACCAGGAAGCAGTGCTTGACCTGCGGATCAAGCCCGGACCAGGTGAATTCCGTGGTGTTGGCGGGCAGGCCCACGGTCTCCCCGGTCGTCGTGTCGCGGATGCTGTAGCCGATTTCATTGACGGAATTGTCCACCCACTTCACAACGACTTCCTTCTTGCCACTACAAGGCAATCTGGGAACACACAGCACGCGGACTGCCCTGGCACGGACGTCCGTCGGCTTGGCGGGACGCTCTGGAACGTTATGAGTGACAGTGAAATTCGCTACGGCACCATCATTCGACTGAAATTCGTGATTGTACGCCTCCAAGCCCACCTTGACGCTTTCGCCCGCGGCGATCGAGCCATTCCATCTCTGGAACTCCTCCAGATCGGTGCTCCCACAGGTCGAACCCTCAAAGAAATTCAACAAAGCGCTCACGGTCACCCTGTCACTCTCAATCAGGTCCACTGTGACGCGTAGTTCGCCCCTGCTCTCCCCGCCCGCGCACTGAACGAACAGGAAGGACTCCTTGGGGTCTCCATGTGTAAGGTTGACCTCCCTGAAAACGTGGCGCGTGATCCGGCTCCCTTTCCCGAACACGGGGTTGTTCTCCACCACGAGGGCCCCGGTGATCGCGACGGTGTGCGTGGGGTGCGCCCATGCGGGCTGTGCCATCCCCACGAACGGAAGGGGCGTCATGAGAACGGCGACTGCGAAAAGGTTTCCCAGCTTCATCACGAGGACCTCGCGGATTGCCGGCGTGGCAGTGGATCCCCCACCGGCCGACGGAACGGGCGATAGACCCCCCGTCTTGATGCTCCCACCACAGCAATGCCGCCGCACCCAGCGGCCACCTGCGAAGCCCGTACTCATCCGTACGCGCCGGGGCGGATCCCGGTCAGGTGAGTTTCCACAGCCAGACCGTGTCGTTGCCGCCGGTGCTCGTACCGCTGCTGCAGCCGGCGGCCAGGGTCTTGCCGTCCGGGCTGAACGCCAGTGCCTCGACGGAGGCGCCCGGTTCGTGGGTGGAGGTCGGGGTGCCCGAGGTGGTGGACCAGACGAGGACCTTGCCGTCGCGGTCACCGGTGGCCAGGGTCCGCCCGTCGGGATGGAAGGCGATCGTCTGGACCGGGGAGTCGTGGCCCTCCAGGGTGGTGACGTCCTGCCGGGTGGCGGTGTTCCACAGGCGTACGCCGGCTCCCTGGTCGCCGAAGGCGAGGAGCTGGCCGTCGGGGCTGAAGACCGCGCCGGTCGCGCCCTGGGCGTCGAGGGTGGCCAGGACGGTGTCGGCCGAGCCCTTCCGCAGCTGGAGCGGCCATCCGGCGGCCAGCATCGTGCCGTCCGCGCTGTAGGCGGCCGGACCGTTCTTGACGTCCTCGTGGAAGGCGAGCCGGGATCCCGTGCCGGTGTCCCAGAGGTACAGGCCGCGGCCGCTGCTGGCGGCGAGGGTCCTCCCGTCGGGGCTGAGGCCCAGGCCCTGGATGAACCCGTCCTGGGCCTGGCCCGTGGTTTCCCCGGTGAACGTCCCCACCGTGCGGCCCGTGGCGACGTCCCACTTGAGGATCTTGTGCTCGTCCGCCCGGTACAGCGTCCCGAGGTCCCGGCTGAAGACGTGCGCCTGGGTGTAGGCGGCGACGCTGATCCGGGTGACGCCCGCCTTCTTGCCCGGCGGTGACCAGCGCCAGATCTGGCCGTCGCCTCCGGCGGCGACCAGGGTGCCGCCGTCGGCGCTGAAGGCGAGCCCGTACGTGCTGCTCGGGCCTTCAAGGGCGTCGCTCCCGCCGAGCAGCAGGTAGGCGGGGATCCCGGCCGCCGCGACCGCTGTCGCCGACGCGCCCGCGATGAGCAGCGCGCGCCGCGAGGGCCCGCGGCGGGTCCCCGTCGCCCCGGCGGACGGCGGGCGCGGGTCCTGCCGGGCGTCCGCGTCGCGGTCGCGCTCCGTGGTCGGCTGCGGGGTCGGCTGCGGGGTCCGGAGGGGCGGGGACCCCACCACGGTCCGTTCGTGGCTCGGCCGGGGTGTCCGCGCCCCCTCCGCGACGGCGGCCGCGAACCGTGCGGGCAGGCCGTGCGCGTCGGGGCGGTCGGCCGGGTCCTTGGCGAGGCAGTCGACGAGGAGGGCCCGGAGGTCGCCGTCGATCCCGTCGAGGGCGGGCGGTGCGTCGAGGATCCGCTGGACGACGCCAGGCAGGGAGGGCGCGTCGAACGGGCCGCGGCCCGTCGCGGCGAAGGCGATCACCGCGCCGAGGGCGAACACGTCGCTGGCCGGTCCGGCGCGGTCGGCGCGGATCTGCTCGGGCGACATGTAGGCGTAGGTGCCGATCACGGATCCGGTCGCGGTCAGCGAACTCGCGTCCACGGCGCGTGCGATGCCGAAGTCGATGATGCGCGGCCCGTCCTCGGCCACGATCACGTTGCCGGGTTTGAGGTCCCGGTGGACCAGACCGCACCGGTGGATCGCCGCGAGTCCTTCGGCGAGTCCCGCGCCGAGCCGCAGCGCCGCCGTCGGCCCGAGCGGCCCGCCCTCGGCTATCGCACGGTGGAGGGTGGGCCCCGGCACGAACGCGGTGACCAGCCAGGGGGATTCGGCCGCCGGGTCCGCGTCCACGACCTGCGCCGTGTGGAACCCGCCGACCTGCCGGGCGGCCTCCACCTCCCGGGCGAACCGCTCCCGGAACTGCCCGGTGCCGGCCAGCTC
>NZ_JZWV01000922.1 GCF_000966975.1 Streptomyces katrae
GCTCCGCGCGGATCAGCTTCACCGCGACCAGGCGGCCGCCCGGCGAGGTGCCGAGGAAGACCTGGCCCATGCCGCCTTCGCCCAGCCGTCCCTCCAGGCGGTAGGGGCCGACCCACCGCGGATCGTGGGGCAACAACGCGTCCATGAACACCGTCCGTCGAGAGGAGGAGAAGGGCCGCCGGTCAGGCGAGCTGCCAGAGCTGGATCGTGCTGTCCGACGGGCTGAAGGCCGCCGCGAGGGTCTTGCCGTCCGGGCTGAAGGCCAGGGCGGAGAGCAAGGGGGCGGCGGTCGACTGCCGGAGGTCGGCGGTGAGGGTCTGGGCGACGCGCCCGGTGTTCAGGTCCCAGAGGCTGACAGTGCCGCCCGTGGCCGCCCTGGCCTTGTCCGTGACGTCGTCCCCCGGGCCGAACCCGAAGCCGCCGCCCGCGATCGCCGGGTGGCCCGGGCGGTAGGCGGCCTCCTCCAGGCGGCGGTGCGGCGAGGTGAGGGTGGCGGTGGGCCGGCCGGTCGCCAGGTCCCACAGGTGGACGCCGGGCCCCGCACCGCCGATGGTCTTTCCGTCCGGGCTGATCAGCACCCTGTTGAAGCGGAACGCGACGGAGTCGTCGGTGAACGTCCTGGGCTGTTCCCCGCCGCCGAGGTCCCAGAGCAGTACCCGCTGGCGGGAGGCGGTGGCCACCGCCTTGCCGTCCGGGGTGAACAGCACGCCGGACGGCTCCCCCGCGTCGAGCTTCTTCAGGCGGCGTCCGCTCGCCAGGTCGAGGAGCTGGACCGTGCCCGCGCCGGCCGCGGCGAGGACCGCGTTGTCGGGACTGACCGCGAGGGAGTACGGGGTCGGAAGCGAGTACGCCTCGAATCCGGAGAGCGCGGGCAGCGGCGTCCGGGTCCGCACGTCCCAGCGCCGCAGCGTGCCGTCCTGGCAAGCGGCCGCCAGCGTCCGGCCGTCGGGGCTGAAGACCAGGCCGTTGGCGTGCGGGGGCTCGCCCGTGAACTTGGTGACCGTACGGCGGGTGACGGTGTCCCACAGCCACAGCTCACCGGCGGACCCGGCGGCGGCCAGGGTCCGGCCGTCCGGATGGAAGGCGAGGGACACCAGGGACTGCGGGTGGCCTTCGAGGCGGGCCACGGGCCTGGTCCGGTCCTGCTGCGCCGCCGGTCCCGTCCAGGAGTCCCGCAGCAGGTAGGCGGGTACGGCGACGGCGGCCGCGGCGGCGCCCATCCCGCCGAGGAGCAGGGTACGGCGGGACACGGCCCTGGAACCGGCGGGCGCGGATGCGGACGTGGATGAGGACGTGGACGCGGGCGGGGGTACGGGTTCCGGCGCGGATCCAGGTGCGGGCGCGGTGGGCGTGCCGGGTGGGCCGGGCGGGGCCGGGGTTGCCTCGGCCGGTTGTGTCGGCAGGGCGTGCAACGCCGCACCGGGCGCGGCGTCGAAGGCGGCGGGCGGCGGCCCGAAGGCGCCGGCCGGTGCGCCGGGGGCCGCGGACGGACCGCCGCCCGGCCCGGTGACCGAGAGAC
>NZ_JZWV01000913.1 GCF_000966975.1 Streptomyces katrae
GCGTTCATGCCAGGGCCTCCCGCAGGGTGTCTGCGGCCAGGCCGACGGCCAGGCGGGCGGCACGGGTGTCGCGCAGGGCGTCCAGCATCACGAAGTCGTGGATGGTGCCCAGCACCCGCAGCGCGGTGACCGGGACGCCCGCTTCCCTCAGGCGGGGGCGGGCGGCGTACGCCTCGCCCTCGTCGCGCAGGACGTCGGCCTCGGCGGTGACGACGAGCGCGGGCGGCAGGCCGGTGAGCTGTTCGGCGGTGGCGCGCAGGGGCGAGGCGGTGGGCCGGGCGCGTTCGGCCGGGTCGGTCGTGTACTGGTCCCAGAACCAGCGCATGGCGTCGCGGCGCAGGAAGTAGCCCTCGGCGAACTCCTCGTAGGAGCCGGTGTCGAAGGAGGCGTCGGTGACCGGGTAGAACAGCACCTGCGCGCGGAGGCGTACGTCGCCGCGCTCCTTGGCCATCAGGGTGAGGGCGGCGCTCATGTTGCCGCCGACGGAGTCGCCCGCGACGGCGATGCGGGCGGGGTCGAGGCCGTGGGCGGCGCCGTCGGTGGTGATCCACCGGGCGACCGCGTAGTTCTGCTCGATGGCGACGGGGTAACGGGCTTCGGGTGAGCGGTCGTAGTCGGGGAAGACGACGGCGGCGCCGGCGCCGACGGCGAGTTCGCGCACCAGCCGGTCGTGGGTGCGGGCGTCGCCGAACACCCAGCCCGCGCCGTGGACGTAGAGGATCACGGGGAGGGTGCCGGTGGCGCCGTGCGGGCGGACGATCCGGGTGCGGACCTGGCCGGTCGGGCCGCCGGGCACGACGATCCACTCCTCGTCCACGGGCGGCAGGTCGACGCCCTCACCGCTCTGCACGCCCTCGACGGCTCTGCGGCCGTCGGCGACGGGGATCTCGTAGAGGAAGGGCGGCTTCGCGGTGGCGTCGGCGAAGGCCTGGGCGGCGGCTTCCAGTACGGGGCGGTCGGGCATGGGGATTCCTTCGTCGGTCGTGTGCGGATTCGGGTTCCGGGCCGGGGACGGGTCCCGGGGTGGTGCCGGTGGCCGCTCCCGGGCGGGAGACGGCCACCGGCGCGCGGGCTGGGGTGCCGGCTCAGCCCAGGAAGGCGAGCAGGGCGGAGTTGACCTCGTCGGCGTGCGTCCAGAGCAGGCCGTGGGGCCCGCCGGGGACGACCTTCAGCTCGGCTCCGTCGATCAGGCGCGCCAGCGGGACGGCGGTGGAGTCGATGGGCAGGGTGCGGTCGGCGTCGCCGTGGATGATCAGGGTGGGGACGTCGATGCGGGGCAGGTCGGCGCGGAAGTCGGTCAGCCAGGCCTGGACGCAGTCGAGGGTGCCCTTGGCGGAGGCCGTGACGGCGACGTTCCAGCTCGCCTGGACGGCCTGCTCGCTGATCCGCTCGCCGCCGAGCACGTCGACGTTGTAGAAGTCGGCGAGGAAGTCGGTCATGAACGCGAACCGGTCGGCGCGGATGGCCTCCTCGATGCCCTTGAAGACCGCGCCGTCGACGCCGGCCGGATTGTCGTCGGTCTTCAGCAGGAAGGGCGGCACCACGCCGATCATCACGGCCTTGGCGACGCGCTCGGAGCCGTAGGTACCGAGGTAGCGGGTGACTTCGCCGGTGCCCATCGAGAACCCGACCAGGACGGCGTCGCGCAGGTCGAGAGCGGTCAGCACCGCGTCCAGGTCGGCGGCGAAGGTGTCGTAGTCGTAGCCGTCGGCGGGCTGGTCGGAGCGGCCGAAGCCGCGCCGGTCGTAGGTGACGACCCGGTTCCCGGCGGCGAGGAGGGCGGCGGTCTGCTTCTCCCAGGACGCGCCGTTCAGCGGCCAGCCGTGGATCAGCACGACCGGACGGCCCGTGCCGTGGTCCTCGTAGTAGAGCTCGACGGGCGCGGAGTTGCCCTCGGCGACCTTGATGTACGGCATGGGTGTGCTCCTCTGTGTGTGAAGGTGAAGGTGAAGGTGAGGGTGAGGGGGGCGGGTGGGGTCAGAGGCCGTAGGCCTCCAGCAGGCGCAGCCAGACTTCGCCGACCGTGGGGAAGGCGGGGACCGCGTGCCACAGGCGGTCCAGCGGGACGTCGCCGACGATGGCGACGGTGGCCGTGTGGATCAGTTCGGTGGCCATCGGACCGGTCAGGGTGCAGCCGAGGACGACGCGCCGGTCGGCGTCGACCACGAGCTTGGCGTGGCCGCGGTAGCCGTCGGCGTGCAAGGCCGCCCCGGCGACGTCGTCGGTGCGGTATTCGGCGGTGCGCACCGTGAACCCGGCCCCGCGTGCCGCGCGTTCGGTCAGCCCGACGCTCGCCAGCTCCGGAAGGGTGAAGACGGCCCGGGCGGCCGCCGTGCGAGCGGCGCCCGCGCTCCACGGCTGCCGGGGGCCGCCCTCCGCCGGCCGTCCCGCGGCGCGTTCCACGAGCGCGGCGGCGCAGGCCCGCGCCTGGTACTTGGCCAGGTGCGTGAGCTGTGCGCGGCCGGAGACGTCACCGATCGCGTACAGCCAGCCTCCGGGCACCGAGGTGACCCGGCCGGTGTCGTCGACCGGCAGCCGATCCGCGGCGGACGCCGGGTAGCCGGGGACGACGTCCTCCAGGCCCAGGCCGGCGGTGCGGGGCCTGCGGCCCACTGCCACGAGCAGTTCGTCGCAGCGCAGGACGCCTCCGTCGTCGGTCTCGACGCTCACCTCGCCCGTGTCCGCGTCGCGGGCGAGCGACAGGGCCGTGACCCCGAACCTGACGGCGGCGCCGAGGCCGGTCAGCCCGCGGGCGACCTCCTCGCCGGCGCAGGGCTCCCAGTCCGACAGCAGTGACCGGCCGCGGACCAGGACGGTGACCTCCGCGCCCAGCGAGCGCCAGGCGGTTGCCGCCTCGCAGGCCACGACTCCCCCGCCGATGACGACGAGGCGGCCGGGCACCGCGTCGGCCGTGGTGGCCCGCTCGCTGGTCCACGCGCCGGCCCCGTCCAGCCCGTCGATGTCGGGCAGCACCGGTTCGGAGCC
>NZ_JZWV01000914.1 GCF_000966975.1 Streptomyces katrae
GGGCAGCACCGGTTCGGAGCCCGTGGCCAGCACCACGGCCTGCCGGGCCCGCAGCACGCGGGTCGTGCCGTCGGCCGCGGTGACGTGCACCCGGCGCTCGCCGTCGAGCCGGCCCCGGCCGCGCACCAGGGCGGCGCCGGCCGCCGCGAGCCAGGCGGCCTGGCCGGCGTCGTCACCGCGTCCGGTGAAGCGGTCGCGGCGGGCCAGGACGGCCGCCGGGTCGGGCGGACCGGTCACCGACTGCCGGGCCCCGTCGACCGCGCGGGCCGAGGCGAGGGCCGCGCCGGGCCGCAGGAGGGCCTTGCTGGGGACGCACGCCGTGTAGGAGCAGGCGCCGCCGACGGCCCCGTCCTCGACGACGGCGACGCTCAGACCGCCGCGTACGGCGCGGTCGGCGAGTACTTCGCCGCCCGGTCCGGCGCCGATCACCACGACGTCGTACGCCTCGTGCGCGTCCGCGTGCGGCGCCGCGTGGACGAGTTGTCGGGCCGGTGCTCCAGACCGCGTCACACCCGCACCAACGGGGTGTCGACGAGGTTGAGGCGCTGGCAGGCGTACATGCGGGTGTCGTAGCTCAGGCCGAGGGGCAGCTGTTTGACCGTCCCGAAGCGCTGGGTCTCGGGGCCCTTCTGGTGCAGCAGCGGCTGGCCGCCGCCTGTCGCGGTCTCCATGGGGAGAGTTCTCCTGGGGGGTCGTGCACGGATGTTCGGTGTGGGTGGCCCGGCCGCCGGTCCTCGGGGGTGTCGGCCGACGGCCGGGCCGGTACGGGGCCCTGTGGCGGTACGAGGCCCTGGACGGGTGTCTAGGCGGCGGGGGCGCGGTGCAGGGCGAGCCGGGTGAGCAGCCCGCTGCCGACTCCGGCCGTGAGTACCAGCGCCGTCCACCACAGGGGGTACGGCGTCAGGCCCAGCGCGTCGTCGAGGGACCAGGTCCCGGGGCCGGTGGCCGCCAGGGCGACGGCAGCGCCGATCAGGACCAGGGGGTACTCGTATCCGTCGTTCTGCACCCAGAGGCCGTTGGACCACTTGACGGTGAGGGCGACGGTCATGACGCCGATGGCCCCGGTCGCGGCGAGCGGGGTGAGCAGCCCGGCCGTCAGCAGCAGCCCGGAGCCGATCTGGCCGCCGCCCGCCGCGAGGGCGGTCAGGGCGCCGCCGCGGAAGCCGTCGGCGCGGAACTCGCGGGCCCCGCCGTCGAGGCCCTTCCCGCCGAGGTGGGTACTGATCTTCTGCACCCCGTGGCCGGCGATGAGCAGGCCCACGAGCAGCCGCAGGATCAGCAGGCCGGTGTCCAAGGGGGTCAGCCCGCCGCGTGCGCGCCGATGACCGTCTGCGCGTAGACGACGCCCAGGCCGTACGCGCCCGCGTGCTCCTTCACGATCTCCATGACGGCGCCGTACGTCTCCTGGCGGGCCCAGTCGCGCTGGAGCTCCAGCAGGACCTGTACCCAGGTCACGGGCACCGCGCCGGCGGCGATCATCCGCTGGAGGGCGTGCTCGTGGGCGGCCGGGGTCACGCCGCCGGAGGCGTCGGAGACCACGTAGACCTCGTAGCCCTGCTCCAGCGCGGACAGGGCGGGCAGCACGAGGCACACCTCGGTCCACAGCCCCGACAGGACGATCTTCTTACGGCCGGTGGCGCGGACGGCCTCGACCAGCGCCTCGTCCTCCCAGGCGTTCATGCTGGTGCGGTCGATCGGCTTCTGGTCGGGGAAGACGGCGGCGAGCTGGGGCAGGAGCGGGCCGGAGAAGGACTCGGCGGCGACGGTGGTGAGGACGGCGGGCACGTCGAACGCGCGGGCCGCCTTCGCGAGGCCGACCGTGCTGTTGATGATCGCGGCGCGGTCGCCGCTGCCGGTGCCGAAGAACATCTGCGGCTGGTGGTCGACGAAGAGCATGACGGCGTTGTCGGGCGTCAGCAGGTCCGTGCTCGGGCCGGCGTGTACCTGGGTGATGTCGAACATGGGAATGTCCTGTCGTGAAACGGGCTTCAGGGACCGGAGCGGTCGTGGAGGCCAGCCGTCCCACGGGGGGCGGCTGGCACTCCCCGAACGTAGGTCCGCCCAGGTCAGCCCGGTTGTCCGAGCGCGCCCGACACCTTGCCGCTGCGTGCACCGCCCGTGTTCACCCTCAGCCGGTGGGGTCAGCGTGCGATGGAGACCGCGAAGGGCGCGAATCCGCCGCCGCGGATGAGATGCGGGACGAACAGGATCGCGGCCTCCGTCGCACGGGCGGTCCGGATCCCTCCGAGGTCGGTGATCCACTCCTCTCTCCAGCCGATGTCGGCGAGCAGGGCGCGGACGGTCCGCTTGGCCTCGGCGTCCTCGCCGGAGAGGAACGCGGTGGGCGGGTGCGCGAGGGTGGCGGGCGCGGTCATCACCGGATAGAGCATGGTGTTGAGCGTCTTGACGACGCGGGTCTCCGGGAGCGCTTTTTGCAGGCGCTCGGCGAGGCTGGAGCCGGGGTGGAGTCGGTGGTGGCGTTGGAGACGTCGATGAGGATCTTGCCCCGCAGCTCCTCGCGGAGCGCGGTGAGACGTTCCAGGGAGCCGGCGCCCGGTGTGGCGTTGATGACGACCCGGGCGGTGCGGGCGGCCTCGGCGGCGGCACCCTCGGTGCGGCCCGCCGTGGTGACCCGGTGCCCCGCCCGGGTCAGGGCGGTGGCCAGGTTGCCGCCGACGCGGCCGTTTCCCAGGACTGCGATGTCGATCATTGCGGTTCCTTTCCTGCTGTTTCTTCTGCTCGTCGTCAGGGTCGGCGGGAGAGCGTCGCTGCGGCCTGGGCGTGCACGCCGGGTGCGGCGGCCAGGAAGCTGTCGCTCTGCGGAGTCCAGGGACGGCCTTCGACGTCGGAGACGCGTCCACCGGCTTCCCGGACGAGCAGCGCCCCGGGCAGCAGGTCCGCGCGGGCGCCGGCGAACTGCCAGAAGGCGTCGGCCCTGCCGGAGGCCACGTTCGCGAGGTGCAGGGTCGCCGGCACGGCGGTGCGCACGACGAGCGCGTCGAAGAGCATCGCGGTGATGGAGGCGCCGACGCGCCGTACGACGTCCTCGTCCTCGTCGGGCCTGGCCTGGCTGGTGGCGACGATGCTCAGGTCGAGGTGCGCGGCCTGGGAGACGTGCAGAGGCCGGCCGTCGAGGTGGGCGCCCGCTCCGGAGAGCGCGGTGTAGGTCTCGCCCGTCAGCGGCAGGTGGACCGCGGTGAGGACCGGCTCGTTCTCACGCACGAGGGTGGCGGTGACCGCCCATTCCGGCAGGGCGTGAAGGTGGTTGACGTTGCCTTCGGCCGGATCCACGACCCACCATTCGCCGGACGGCAGCGCTCCGCCGTCGAGTTCGTCCTCCACCCAGCCCGCGTTCGGGCGCAGCCGGGTGAGGCGGGGGCGCAGGATGCCGAGGGCGGTGTCGTCGTTGACGGCGAGCGCCCGCGTCAACTCCTGCCGGGTGTCGTAGCGGACCACCTCGCCGAAGCGCTCGCGCAGTGCCGAACCGGCCGTGCGCACCGCGCCCACGGTCTGGGCCAGCAGGTCGGCGTCGGAGGTGGTGAGGGTGGCGGCGGTCTGGTGCGTTCGGGACATGGCGGTACTCCTGACGGAGGGAGGTGGGTGGCGTCCGGGCGGGCCGAGTCGGCGTCGGCCCCGTGTTCCGGTGCTCGTGCCTGCCCCTCAACGGTAGGAAGGCCCGGAGTTAACTTCAACTGCATGTGAAGCACGCCTAGGATTACTCGCATGCAATTGGATTTGAACCTGCTCACCGCGCTCGACGCGCTGCTGGAGGAAGGGAGCGTGGCCGGGGCGGCCGCGCGCCTGCACGTCACCGCCCCCGCGATGAGCCGGAGCCTGGGCCGCATCCGGCGCACGACCGGGGACCAGATCCTGGTACGCACCGGCCGCACGATGACCCCGACGCCGTACGCGATCGCCGTCCGGGCGCAGGTGCACGAGCTGGTGCACCAGGTCCGGGGGGTGCTGGCGCCGAGCCGTGAGCTCGATCTGGCAACGCTGGAACGCACGTTCACGCTTCGCTGGCACGAGTCCCTGGTCGCCCTGAGCGGACCCGCGCTCCTCACGGCCGTGCGGGCACAGGCGCCCGGCGTGCGCTTGCGCTTCATCGGGGAAGCGAGCGTCGACGCGCACGAGCTGCGGCGCGGCGAGGTCGATCTGGAGGCGAACGCCAACCGCCCCGGCGCGCCGGACATCCGAACCGAGAAGGCGGGCGAGACCCGCCTGGTCGCCGTCGTACGGCGGGGCCATCCCCTCGCCCGCGCCAGGACACTCACCGCGCGCCGGTACGCCGCGGCCGAGCACGTCACCGTCTCACGACGCGGAAACCTGGGCAACGCGGTCGACGAAGCCCTGGCCCAGCTGGGCCTGAGCCGACGCGTGGTGGCGACGGCGCCCACGGAGGCGGCCGCGTTCGCGTTCGCGCGCGACGGCGATCTGGTGATCAGCGTCCCCGAGGCCACCGCGCGTTCCGCGGCCGGCGACCTCGGCCTGGTCGCCCTGCCGTTGCCCCTCGAACTGCCGTCGGCGCCGGTGTACCTGTCATGGCATCAGCGCTACGACACGGACAGCGCGCATGCCTGGTTGCGTGGGCTGGCACGAGACGCGTTGGCTTCGGTTGCATCCGGCCGTGCGACAGCGCCTTGACGCCGCCTCCTGCGGGTGCCGCGGGCCAACGCTTGGCAAGGCGGGGCGCGTCTCTCCCAGCTCGTCCGTTCCTCACGTTCGGCCCGCACGGGACGAGACGCTCGGAGGCCACGCCCGCAAACGAGTCCGGCAGGCCGGACCGGCTGGGGGGTGGGGCCCGCAAAAGTAGGCCGGTCTGAGTTTTGCGGGTGGAACTGCGTGGTCTGCGCACCCTGCCGCCGGTTGGCTGAAGGCAGACGCACAGCACGGCTCCGGCAGACGCCGGGCGAGAGAGAGTTCCCTGATGAGAATCCGAAGCGGCATCGCGGCCGCCCTGACCGCGATATGCGTGGGCATCGCGCCCGCGTCATCGGCTCAGGCGGCCGGGCCGGACTTCAGGGATTCCGGGACGCCGGCTCGCACCACTCCGTGCCCTCTGCCAGCGCAGTACGGGGCCATGGGGTGGCCACAGGGCATCGGCATCGGCTGCAGCCGCAAAGCCTGGTCCGACACGGGCACGCCCCCTCGACTCGGATGCTGTGGGCCCGCGGCTCACCGGGGCAGAGCGGGTGCCTCCTGCAGCCCCCGGTGGCGGCCCGCCCGACCACGACCTGGGGTCCGGCCGCGGGGTGGCGCGTGCCACCGGAGTACCGGCGCTGGGGTGACCACCGGGCCGACCTCCCGTACGCAACGTGCACCGTCGCCGTAGGGCCAACGGGCTACCGCCAGGTCAGTGTTCGCACGGGACGGCCTCCGGACGTCAGCGTCCCCCGTCGCTTGCGTGAGCCTGGGCCAGCTGCTGACACCGGACGATCCCGTTGCCCGGCAAGGACGTTGTCAGAACCTGACCGTGCACGTTGGCGCCCCGTCAATGACTTCCGCGAACCATCCCTGGAACGCGACATTTCAGAGAGGAAACGATGAAGGCAAGAATCGCCACGGCCGCCATCGCGGTTACCGTGCTCGCCGCCGGCTCCGCCGCCGTGATCACCGTCGCCACCGCCTCCGCATCGGAGACCGCCGACGTCGCCGTCTCGGTCCAGGCCGCGACGGTCGCCGCGAAGCCGGCGGTCACGGTGGCGGCAGGGCCGGACGCCACCGTCGCGGCGGAGCCGAACGCCACGGTGGCGGCGAAGCCGGCCGGCTCCCCGCTCGCTCCGCAGGCGAGCGGTACGACGGCGCCGCCGCCGGGCGGCACCACCACGCCTCCCCCGAAGCCGGGCAAGTCCACGACGGCCTCTCCGCAGCCGGGCAAGCCGGGTGAGACCTACAAGGGCTCCGCGACCTTCTACTCCCCCGGCCTGGGTGCGTGCGGAAAGGTTGTCACGGAGAGCGACCTCGCCGTCGCGCTCGACCCCACGATGTTCGGGCCCGGGTACCCGTCGAGCAACTGCGGACGCAAGGTCGTCATCACCTACAAGGGGAAGTCCGTCACGGCGACGGTCCTCGACGAGGCTCCCGGCGCCGGCCGGTACGGTCTCGACCTCACCCCGGGGGCGTTCAAGGCACTCGCCCCGCTCGACAAGCACAAGCTCGACGTCACCTGGCGCTTCGCCAAGTAGCGCGTCGGGCGGGGGCGTCGACCCAGCACCTGGGCCCGTATCCCCCGAGGCCGGCGAGCGTGCCGCGGGCTCGAGAGGCGTTGACCCCGCCCCTCGAGCCCGCGGCACGTCAGCTCCTGCGACGTGCCGCCGCCGACCGCACGAAGACCGGCCGCAGCCCAGCGGTCACCCAGCGGACCGATCCGCTGTCGGCGAGGGAACCGCAACCAGCTCGGGGCCGCGCGATCTTCGCCGTAGTCAAGGCCGCCGTCGACCGGGGAGGAGCCGCCACCCTCCGACGGCTGACCGGAACCTGGCCCGGCTGAGTCGGCCCTTCGCCGTACCCGGGCCCGGCTCGGAGGGACGGTGGGCGCGCCTCTGCGGGCACACGGCGTCACCCAGAAGGCCCCAAACGGGTTTCAACCGGCCGCGAGCGAGCACGCGCAAGACGATGGAAACCCCGACCGAGGAGCAGTGCACATGACCGCGGACCAGCAGGAACAGGACGTCGTCGAGGTGATCCTCGAGGACCACCGGACGATGGAAGAGCTGTTCCGGCAGATGCGAAGCGTGGAGGCCGACCGCGCGGGAGCGCTGAAGAAGTTCTCCGCTCTGCTGATCGCCCACGGCGAGGCGGAGGAGAGCGAGGTCTACGGTGCGCTGAAGCGCTTCAGGAAGGTGGACGACGAGGAGGTCGAGCACGGCGTGGAGGAGCACGAGGAGGGCAACAAGGCGCTCCTGGCCCTGCTGGAGGTCGCAGGCGTCGGCTCGGAGGATTGGGATGCGAAGCTGGAGGACCTGGTCGAGGCCGTCACCCACCACCTGGACGAGGAAGAGCGGACGATTCTCAACGGCGCCCGGGAGAACGTCCCGGACGAGCGCCGGGCCGAGCTGGGTGCCGCCTTCCTCAAGGAGCGCGAGAGGCAGCTGGAGTCGGACTGCGGCAGCATCGAGAACGTCCGGACCGTCGTCGGCGGCAGCTGAAGCGCGGGGGCCGCGTCGGCCCGGCAGGGCGCGTCCTGGAGGGAGGCGTTGCGCGCGGGGCGGGCGACCCCGGCCGGATGGCTTCCCCGCCGCATCCTGAGCCGACCGCCACGTCAGCGCAGGATGCTGACCGCTCGGGCGATGACGAGGAGCGAGGTGGCCAGGGCGGCCACGCTCTGGATGGCCATCAGGAGTTTGGCGCGGGTGGTGAGCGGCATGGTGTCAGTGGGGCTGAACGCGGTGGAGTTGGTGACGGATACGTACAGGTAGTCCATGAGCGTGGGGACCCAGTCGGAATTCTTGCTCGCGCCGTCGGCGACTTCGCCGACGGCGTCGTCGTTCTCGTCCTGGGAGAAACGGAAGTCGGCCAGCGGCAGTTCGTCGCGTAGCTGCTGGGTGCGGGCGACAGGGCCGCCGCGGTCGAGTTCCCAGTAGGCGAGGCCGAAGACGATGATGTTGGTCAGCCAGACCTGTAGGGCCGCGATCAGCAGGGAGCGCCCGTCGGCGACCTTCGCGTGGACCAGCTGGTCGATGAGCAGGCCGAGGGCGGCGAGGTTACCGGCGGCGATGGTGAGGACGAGCGTGAGGGACAGCACGCGGAACGTCTTGGTCTGGCGTGTGAGCCGTCTCGGGTTGATGGCGATCAGTGGCAGGAGGAGGAGGACTTCGAGCGCGGGCAGTGCGAAACGGGGGGTGATCAGGAGCTGCTGTGGCAGGACCAGGTACAGGCCGATCGCCGTCAGGGTCGCCACCACGGCCGGAAGCCGGGCTTCTCCGCGACGTTCGTGGCGAGGTTGGCGGGTCCGGGCGGTCTCACGTCTGCGTGCCATGGCGTCCCGTGCCTTTCGCGTCGTCGCCCCCCGCCCCCCCCTACATGTGCGGCTGGTCGCGGTAGGAGGATTCGTGGTCCTGCTCGGAGGCGTGGAACTCCGGCGGTTCTCCCTCGTCCGCCAGGGCCGTGAGGTTGTGCACGGGTTTGTCCTCTCGCTGAGCTGCCTGGCCGGGTCGCCCCTCCACCCCCAGCTTCGCCGCTGCCGAGCCGCGTCGGCGGGTACGACGCGCGCGGCGACGCCCCGAGGTGCTGGGCGGGGTCTTCCTCACCGTCGGCGTCC
>NZ_JZWV01000915.1 GCF_000966975.1 Streptomyces katrae
CTTCCTCACCGTCGGCGTCCTGCGGCGACGGGGCGGCGGGGCGGCGGGCGCGCGACCCGGGCGACGAGCCCGACCGTCGGGGTCGGGTGCGGGGTCCGCGGCCTACGGCACCGCTGTACGGATCGTGACCGCCTCCCGGGAGGCTGAGGGCAGTGGAGTGGCGGGACGTGTCGGGCGGGTGACCTCACCCATCCGAGCGGGCATGTTTCCGGCATATTCGATGAGGCCTGTGGCTTTGTGTGCGGCATGACTCCTCCCCGCCGCCCCCGCTGGTCCCGTCTGCTCGCGCTCTGTGTGGCCGCCACGGCCGCGCTGCCCCTGGCGAGCGCCTCCGCCACCGGTGTCTCCGCCGCCCCTGCCGTCACCCGGGCCCCGTCACCCTCGGACGGCGACGGGGCCGAGGTGCTCCGCGACCGCACCGTCCCGCTCTCACTCGACGCCTTCCGGATGCTGTGCACCGCGGCCCCGTTCGGGGCCCCGCGCGCATGGACCTTCGACTTCTTCGACAACGTCCGCCTCACGGCCGTCGAGGACGGCATCGACGACGACGGGGGCACCCGCACCTGGTCCGGCCACGTGAAGGGGAGGCCGGACACCAGTGTCATCGTCTCCCTGCGCGGCGTCTGCTCCACGGGCCGCAACCAGGTCGAAGGCACCGTCGTCAAGGTCGTCGCCGATCTCGGCGAGCACGTGTACCACCTGAAGACCCTGCCCGGCAGCCCCCTGCGCGCCCGCATCACCGAGGAGGACCCGGCCAAGCAGCCGCACCACGCTCCCGACGAGCCGGCGGTGAGTCCGTCCGCGCGCACCGCGCCCCGTCACTCGCTCGCCGGGCGGGCCGCGGCCACCTCGCAGGACCCGGCCGTCATCGACGTCATCGCCGGATACACCCCCCTCGCCGTCCAGCGGGCAGGCAGCGAGCAGCAGGTCGTCAACACCATCCACTGGGCCGAGCGCAAGATGAACGAGGCCCTCGCCGACAGCGGCGTCCCGGCCAGCATCGACATCATCGGCACCTACAACACCGGCTACACCGGCAACAACACCTCCTCGGTGATGTGGAGCAAGCTGAGCAACCCGCAGAACTCCGAGCTGGGCAGCACCGCCGCCGATCTGCGCCGCCGCTACGGCGTGGACCTGATCACTGTCGTCAACAGCGTTCCCGGCCAGTCCTCCGGACAGGGCAGCCTTCCGGTGCGCGGGAACTTCGACGACAGCCTCGCCTTCTCGGTCGTCGACTACGACTCGCTCACCGGCTGGTACAACCTCGGTCACGAGATCGGCCACAACCTCGGCCTCTTCCACGACCGGCGGACCCTCTCCCAGCAGGTTCCGGACGGCAGCTGGGTCAACGACCTCAACACCCCGTACGGGACGGGCTGGATCACGTCCGACGAGGAGCACACCTCCCTCATGGCGTACGCCACCTCCTGCCGTCGGCCGTGCCGCACGGAGAACGTGTATTCCGACCCGCAGCTCGGTGTCTACGGCCAGCCCCTCGGCAACGAGAACAACGACAACGCCAGGCTCGCCCGCCTCACCACTCCGATCGTGGCCGGCTACCGCACCCTCACCATCCCCCGCACCCGCTACGCCCTCACGCTGGAGAGCTCCGACGGTGGCAGCGTCCGCCCGGCCGTCTACGGCCCCTACAAGCCCGGCACGGTCGTCGCCGTCACCGCCACCCCGGCCCCTGGCCACCGTCTGGCGGCCTGGATCTACGACGGCCGGCAGTACGCACCGAACGAGCAGGTCAACGTGACCATGGACGCCGCCCACACCCTCAGGGCGGTCTTCATCGAGGCCTGACGCCCGGGGCGGGCGTGCAGTGGTCGCGGGCCCCGGCCGGCGCCGTCGCCCCGTGGCAGGAGCACCTCCCCGGCCGGGGCTCAGTCGAGGACCACGACCATCTTGCCGAGGGCTTCTCCGGCTTCCATGATCCGGTGGGCTTCGACGATCTCGTCGAACCGGAAGACCCGGACGGGACGGGCCCGGAGCATGCCGGCGCCGATCTTGTCGTAGATCTGGTGCAACGGCACGTCGGCGAGGGGGAACGCGGGGGTGCCCAGGACGAAGGCGCTGCCGAAGAAGCTGAACCGGACCCCGCTGGGAAGGTCTCCGATCGGGTCGAAGTCGCGCACCGGCTCGAATCCGCCCAGGAAGCCGAGCTGGCACACCCGCCCGCGGGGCCGGACCGTGGCCAGCGAGTCGCGCAGGACCTTGTTGCCGACGACGTCGAACACCGCGTCGACGGCGATGCCCCGCTCGCCGACCTGGACGGCGAGCGCGCCGTCGTCAATGAGCGCGTCGTCGGCGCCGAGCTCCTTCAGCAGGGGCACGTGCGCCGGGTTCCTGGTCGTGGCGAGTACGGTCGCGCCGTGGTCGACCGCGAGGTTGACGGCGGCCTGGCCGAGCGAGGAGGTCGCTCCCCGCACCAGGACCGTCTCGCCCGGCCGCAGGTCCAGGTTGTCGAACAGGCCGCTCCACGCCGTCGCGTACACCTCGGGGACCGCGGCCAGGTCGCCCCAGCCCAGCGGGGAGTGCACCGCCACCACGTTGGTCGCCGGTACGGTCACCAGTTCCGCGTAGCTGCCGTTGCGGGTGCGGCCCATACCGCCGAGGATCGCCACCACCCGGGTACCGGAGGGGAGTCTGCCGGACGGGTCGGCCTCGACCACCCCGGCGCACTCGATCCCGGGGACGGCCGCCACCTCCCCCCAGGCTCCGCTGCGCATGTACGCCTCCGCGTGGTTGAGTCCGAAGGCCTTGACCCGGATGAGCACTTCGCCGTCGGTGGGCACCGGATCGGGCAGTTCGGTGAGGGTGAGCACTTCGGGGCCACCGTGGGCGGAGATGACTACGGCCTTCATGTCTCGACTCCGTTCTTGAGCGGATGTTCAACTATTGGTGCGGAATAAGAGCCACCGCGTGCGGTGGCCCTGTGACCTGTGTGGCCTGTGTGATCCGTGTGGCTCGCCGTCAGCCGAGAGCGG
This sequence comes from Streptomyces katrae, assembly GCF_000966975.1. Classification (GTDB taxonomy): domain Bacteria; phylum Actinomycetota; class Actinomycetes; order Streptomycetales; family Streptomycetaceae; genus Streptomyces; species Streptomyces katrae. Next base: position 2,994 of record NZ_JZWV01000915.1, read on the forward strand.
CGAAGGCGTTGTCGACGATCGCCCGCAGGAGCGCCTCGTCGGGGTTGGCCTTCCCGACGACCATCAGCCCCTGGCAGGTCGCGACCAGCAGCCTGGCGCTGCCGGCGCAGTCCAGCCCGGCACGCACCTGCCCCCTGCGAACGGCGTTCTCCAGCGCGTGGGTCATGCACCGTTCGAGCCGGGCGAGGTGGCCCCGGACGACGGCCGCCGCCTCGTCGTCCTCGGCGGCCTTCTCGATCGCCGTGTTGACGAGCAGGCAGCCCTGTCGGCCCTCGGGGCTGAGCAGGTCGCGGACCAGCCCGTCGAAGTAGCCGCGGATCTCGGCCACCGAGGCCCCCGAGGCCTCCAGCTCGCCGAGCTTCTGGGGGACGACCAGCCTGGAGTAGCGCTCCAGCGACTTCAGGAACAGCGTGCGCTTACCGCCCGGGAAGGCGCTGTAGAGGCTGCCGGGCTTCACTCCGGTCGCCTTCACCAGATCCTCGATGGACGTCGCCCGGTACCCGCGCTCCCAGAACCGCAGCATGGCCGCGTTCAGGACGGTGTCGGGCTCGAACTCTCGGGGTCTGGGCATGGGGCAAAGATAGATGAGCGATCATTCAAGAACAACCCCCGCAGAGGGCGGTACCGGATGCGGCGGCCGATGACGACGGCGCGCCCGCGTGGAAGGAGCCCGAGGAAGCTGCGCGGGGCCCTGTGCCCGGCCACCGGTACCGCGGAGGTGCACCCCGCCCCGGGCGGGCCTCGGCCGCTGGGCCTCGGCCGGCCGTGACACGGGCCGGGTCGATAGGGTCACGGGATGTCAGACACCGCACTGCTCATCATCGACATGCAGGGCGCCCTGTTGGGTGACGCGCACGAAGCCGAGGCCTGCCTGCGGGAGATCGCCGACCTCGCCGGGCGGGCCCGCTCGGCCGGAGTGCCGGTCTTCTACCTGCGCCAACGGCTCCCTGACGTACCCGCCGACCTGGCCGATGTCCATCCGGCGGTGGCGCCCCTGCCGGGTGACGTGGTGCTGGACAAGGACAGCGCGGACTCCTTCCTCCAGACCGGGCTCGGCGACTCGCTGGACCGGCGGGCGGTGCGGCGCGTGGTGGTGACCGGCTTCGCCAGCGAGTACTGCGTGGACTCCACCTGCCGCAGCGCGCTCTCGCGCGGCTACGACCTCGTGCTGGTTTCGGACGGACACACCACGCCGGAGCGTCCGCCTGGCAGTGCGCCGACGGCCGCCCAGGTCATCGCGCACCACAACGCGACCCTCTCGGCGATCCAATACGCGGGGCGCTCCATCGCGGTGGTGCCGACCGCGCAGGTCCGCTTTGGCGGCGCGCCGGCGGTGTGACCCGCGATCCACCCGGCCCCACCAGCGGGCCGAGTACCGGCGAGGCGGGTGGCGGGCCGGGGGGAGCGGTGGCGGTTCGGGGTGTTCGGTGCGGATCTCCGGCTCCAGGCCCTGCGCCGGCGGTGACGGGGGCGGGGACGCGTCGCTTCCGGCGCCTGCGCTGCCCCGCCCGCCGGCCAGCCGGACGCGCACGCGGAGCGGGTCAGACGGTGCCGCGCCAGGCGCCCGTCTCTATTCCGCGGTTCTCGATGAAGTACTTGAACCGCTTCAGGTCGCCCTTGACCTGCCGGTCGACGAAGCCGAGCTTGTCACCGACGCTCTCCGCCAGCCCCTCCGGATCGAAGTCCATCACCAGCGTCACCTCCGTGAGGGACCGGTCGATCGGCCTGAACGTGACCAGACCCGACTGCTCGCTCTGGCCGCCCACGGTCACCCAGGCGACCTTCGTGTCGGGGATCTGCTCGATGATCTCCGCGTCGAACTCCCGCCGGATTCCGGCCACGTTCGTCACCCAGTGCGTGAGCGTGTCGCCGCGCTGCTCGATCCGCTCCACCCCCTCCATGAACTCGGGGAACGACTCGAACTGCGTCCACTGGTTGTAGGCGGTGGTCACCGGCACGTCGACCTCGATCGACTCCTTGGCCTGCGACATGAATCCCAGCCCCTTCCCGTTCCGGGCCGCCGCCCGTGTCGGACGGCGACCGGGGGCACCCTGCCCCGCTCCCTCGCCTGCCCTGCCCCGCTCCCTCGCCTGCCCCGTACCCGACCGCCGACACCACCCGCCCGGGGCCATGGCTCCGAACACGACCGTGCACGGGGCGCGGTACGAGGAGTACAGGCTGGGTCCGGCCGGACGGAGCGCTCCCGGCCCGGCCCCTCGGATCGGACTCCCGGGCGCCGCGGTGAAGCGGAAGGTGCATCCGCCGGTGTGTGGCGGGCGGAACGGTCTGTAGGTGTTGCCCTGATCCACCGGCCCCGTGCGGATGTCCGGTGGCCGATTCCTGGAAGTGGCCCATGACCGTCTCCGTAGTGCTGTTCACGTCCGATCTGCGTGTGCACGACCACCCCCCGATGCGGGCCGCCCTGGAGGGCGGTGGGGAGGTCGTGCCGCTGTTCGTGCGCGACCGGGCCGTGGACCGGGCCGGTTTCGCGGCCCCGAACCGGCTGGCCTTCCTCGCCGACTGCCTCGTCGACCTGGACCGGGCGCTGCGGCGCCTGGGCGGCAGGCTGGTCGTGCGCTCGGGCGACCTGGTCGAGGAGGTGTCGCGGGCGGTGCGCCAGGCGGAGGCCGAAGAGGTGCACATGGCGGCCGGTTACACGGCCTTCGCACGGGCCCGGGAAGCGCGGCTGCGGCAGGCGCTGGAGGCGCGGGGGTGTCGTCTCCACGTCCACGAGGGCGTGTGCACCGCCGTGCCTCCCGGCGACGTCACCCCTCAGGGATCGGACCACTTCGCCGTCTTCACCCCGTACTTCAGGCGCTGGCAGGCCGAGCCGCTGCGCACCCCCCTGCCCGCGCCCCAGGGGCTGCGGGTGCCCGCGGCGCTGAGGTCCGAGGAGCTGCCCGGACGGTCGGGGCTGTCCGGTGTGTCCCCGGGACTGGCCCGCGGCGGCGAGCAGGAGGGCCGCGAGCGGTTGCGGTCCTGGCTGTCGCACCACGCGCACGCCTACGAGCAGCGGCACGACGACCTCGCGGGGGACGCCACCTCCCGGCTCTCCGCCCATCTGCACTTCGGGACGCTGTCGGCGGGCGAGGTGGTGTTCCGGGCCGGCCGGAGCGGGGGCGCGGGCGCCGCGGCGTTCGTCCGCCAGGTGTGCTGGCGGGACTTCCACCAGCAGGTCCTCGCGGCCCGCCCGGAGGCCGCCGGGCAGGACTACCGCTCCCGTGACGACCGCTGGCGGCGGGGGCGGGAAGCGGAGGCGGACCTGTCGGCCTGGCGGGAGGGGCGGACGGGGTACCCGGTGGTCGACGCCGCCATGCGCCAGCTCGCCCACGAGGGGTGGATGCACAACCGGGGCAGGCTCGTCGCGGCCTCGTTCCTGACCAAGACGCTCTACGTCGACTGGCGCGAGGGCGCCCGCCACTTCCTGAGCCTCCTGGTGGACGGGGACGTGGCCAACAACCAGCTGAACTGGCAGTGGGTGGCCGGCACCGGGACGGACACCCGGCCCAACCGGGTCCTCAACCCCGTGCTGCAGGGCCGCCGTTACGACCCCGACGGAGCGTACGTCCGGCGCTGGGTCCCCGAGCTCGCCGGAGTCGGCGGCCTCGACGGTGCGGCGGTCCACGAGCCCTGGCGCCGGAGCGGTCTCGACCGGGCGGCCTGCGACTACCCGGACCCGCTGATCGCCCTACCGGACGGCCTCGCGCGGTTCCGGCACGCCCGAGGTCTCGTGCCCCAGGGCTGATTCGACGCGGAATCGATGCGAGTTGCCCAAAGGATCCCGCCCGGTGACCCTGGACACATCGCGTCCGCCGGATCCCGGAGATTTCATCCCTCCCACGGCGGCTGTCTTCGCTCCGGCGGACGCGGTGTGGGGGCGCTATCCGGAGGAGGCTGCGTCATGACCGCATCACGTGCGGGCGACGGGAACGCGGCCCGGCCGCAAGACCTGGGCGGGGACGCGGAGATCGTCGCCCTGCTGCTCCGGGGCGACGACCGGTGGCTCGCGCTGGCACACCGCCGCTGGAGCCGTCTCGTCCACGCGCACGCCGTGCGGGTCCTCGGTGACGCGCGCGAGGCGGAGGACGTCGCACAGCACGTGTTCGTCGCGGCGTGGCGCGGCCGCCGCGGCTTCCGGCCGGAGCTCGGGACACTGCCCGCGTGGCTGATGGGCATCACCCGGCGCAAGACGGCCGACGCCCTCAGCGCGCGGACCCGGCGCCTGGAGCTCGTGGCCGCCGCCGGGGTGCGGATCCGCGACGAGACGGCCGGTGACGTCGAGCGGGTGATCGACCGGGTGGTGGTCACGGAGGAGCTCGCCCGGCTCCCGCGCGTCCAGCGCGACGTCCTCACGCTCGCGTACTTCGCGGACCTCACCCAGGTGCAGATCGCCGACCGCACCGGCCTGCCGCTGGGCACCGTCAAGAGCCACGCCAGGCGGGGCATGCGGCGGCTGCGCCTGCGCGCCGTCCCGGGCGTGGAGAGCGGGCGCTGAGAGGCCCCGCCGGGCACCGCAGCAACGGATGGAGCAGGGGCCGGGACCCGTCGTCCCGGCCCCCGGACACCAGGGGTGGACCATATGGACCGCAGCAGCATCGCAGTGATCGGGGCGGGCGTCTCCGGCCTCACGGCCGCCCACGTCCTCTCCCGCGTCCACGACGTGGTCCTCTACGAGGCGGACGCCCGCCTCGGGGGTCACGCGCACACCCACGAGGTGCCGGCCGCCGGTGGCGGGACCCTCGGCGTCGACACCGGCTTCATCGTCCACAACGAGCGCACCTACCCGCACCTCCTGCGGCTGTTCCGGGAGCTGGGGGTGAGCACCCAGGACGCGGAGATGAGCATGTCGGTCCGGTGCGACGGCTGCGGCCTGGAGTACGCCGGCGCCCGCGGGCCCCGGGGACTGCTGGGCGGCGGGAACCTGCTGCGCGGCCGCCACCTGCTGATGCTCGCCGAGGTCCCCCGCTTCCACCGCGCCGCGCGCCGGCTGCTCGCCGGCGGAGACACGACCCGCACCCTGGGCGCGTTCCTGCGGCAGGAGCGCTTCTCGCCGTACTTCGTCAGCCACTTCGCGATCCCCCTGGTCTCCGCCGTGTGGTCCTGCGCACCGGACTCCGCGCTGCGGTACCCGGCCGCCTACCTGTTCCGCTTCCTCGACCACCACGGACTGCTGTCGGTCACCGGATCGCCGCAGTGGAGGACCGTCACCGGCGGGTCCCGGGCCTACGTCGAGCCGGCCGCGAAGTCCCTGGCCCGCGTCCTGACCTCCACCCCGGTCCGCGCGGTCGTCCGCGGAGCCGGCCGCGTCCGCCTGGTCACCGAGGACGGGGAGAGCGCCGAACACGCCGCCGTCGTCATCGCCGTCCACCCCCACCGGGCGCTGCGCCTCCTCGCCGATCCCACCGAGCTGGAACGCCGCGTCCTCGGTGCCTTCACCTACTCCCGCAACCCCACCGTGCTGCACCGCGACACCACCGTC
>NZ_JZWV01000916.1 GCF_000966975.1 Streptomyces katrae
TACTCCCGCAACCCCACCGTGCTGCACCGCGACACCACCGTCCTGCCCCGCGGCCGGCACGCCCGGGCCTCCTGGAACTACCGGCTCCCCTCCTGTTCCGCGCGGCCGGGAGCCGTGCAGGTCAGTTACGACATGAACCGGCTCCAGCGGTTGCCCGGCGACGAGCCGCACATCGTCACGCTCAATCCCGGTGACCGGCTCGACGAGAGCAGGGTCCTGGCACGGATGGTCTACGAACACCCCCTCCACGCGGCCGAATCGGTGGCGGCGCAGCGGCTGCTGCCCACCCTGAACGACGGCGTCACCGCCTACGCGGGCGCCTACCACGGGTGGGGGTTCCACGAGGACGGCTGCCGTTCGGGCGCCGAGGCCGCCCGCTCCCTCGGGGTGGTCTGGTGACGCCGGCCCCCGCCCGCCCGGCGCCGCGCGTGCCCGCCCTGTACGTGACGGAGGTGCGGCACACCCGGTCCGCTCCCGTCCGGTACCGGCTGCGCCACCGGACGTACCTGTGGCTGGTCGACGTGGACGACCTCCCGGTCCTGCCCCTGTCTCTTATACACATCTCTGAGCGGGCTGGCA
>NZ_JZWV01000917.1 GCF_000966975.1 Streptomyces katrae
GCGGGTTCTGATGCTGGCGCACGCGCGCGTGCTGGGACACGTCTTCAACCCCCTGACCCTGTACTGGTGCCACGACGGGTCGGGCGGGCTCGTCTGTGTGGTCGCGGAGGTCCACAACACGTACGGCGAGCGCCACTGCTACCTGCTGCGCCCCGACGCCGGGGGCGGCGCCGAGGTGGCCAAGGAGTTCTACGTCTCCCCGTTCTTCGGCGTCGAGGGGAGCTACCGGATGCGGCTGCCGCTGCCGGGCGAGCGCCTCGACCTGACCGTCCAGCTCCGTCACGCGGACGGGTCGCGGCCACTGACCGCCACCGTCCGCGGCACGCACCGCCCGGCGACGCCCCGTGCGCTGCTCGCGGCGCTGCTGCGCAACCCGTGGCCGACCGCCGGTGTGTCGTTCGGCATCCGCCGGCACGGGATCCGGCTCCGGCTCAAAGGCCTGCCCGTCCGGCCGCGGCCCACCCGCCCGGCCCGGCCCGTCCAGGAGGACGCGCTGTGACCCTCACCCTCCCTCCCGCCCCCCACGGCGGTCCCCGCGCCGGCCGGCACCTGGTCGACGCCGCGCTCTGGCCCGATGTCGCCCGGCTGCCGCGCGCCTCGGCCCTGCGCACCGCGGTGGCCCGCCGGATCGTGGAACGGGCCGTGCGGCGCCTGCCGTTGCGGGTGCGGACCCCCGGAGCCGCGGCGCCGGCGCTCCCCCGGCAGCCCCGGGGATCGGCGGACGGCCTGCCGACCCTGATCCTGCACGATCCCGGGGCGTTCTTCCGGCGGATCGGCGCGGACGGCCTGATCGGCTTCGGCGNGCCGCCCCGAGGTCGACGCGGAACGCTGGCCCGCCGTGGGCCGCCTGCCTTCGGCCGGAGCCGCCCGGACCGCAGTCGCCCGCCACCTCGTGTGCCGCGCCCTGGACCGTCTCGGCCTGACCACGCCGGCCGACGCCGCCGCCGGCCCGCTGCTGACCCTCCACGACCCGGACGCCTTCCACCGGCGCATCGGCCGCGACGGCCTGATCGGCTTCGGCGAGTCCTACATGGCCGGCGAATGGGACGGCGACGACCTGGTCGGGGTCCTGACCGTCCTGGCCGGCCACGTCGACGACCTCGTACCGCATGCCCTGCGCCGGCTGCGCGGCGCCTGGGCGCACCGCAGGCCGGCCTCGGACCGCAACACCGTCGAAGGGGCCCGCCGCAACGTCCACCGGCACTACGACCTGTCCAATGAGCTGTTCGCCACCTTCCTCGACCCCACGCTCACCTACTCCTCGGCCGTCTTCGCCTCCCTCCCGGCCGGCGCCGAGGACCTGTCCGCGGCCCAGCACCGCAAGATCGACCGGCTGCTCGACCTCGCCGGGACCGGACCGGGCACCACCCTCCTGGAGATCGGCACGGGCTGGGGCGAACTCGCCGTCCGGGCCGCCCGGCGCGGCGCCCGCGTCCGCACCGTCACCCTCTCCCGGGAACAGCGCGACCTCGCCCTGCGGCGCGTCGCGGAAGCGGGCCTCCGCGACCGGGTCACCGTCGAGCTGTGCGACTACCGGCGCGTCGACGGCACCTACGACGCCGTCGTGAGCGTCGAGATGATCGAGGCCGTCGGAGCCGCCTACTGGCCCGCCTACTTCCGCGCCCTGCACCGCCTGCTGGCCCCCGGCGGGCGGGCCGTGCTCCAGGCCATCACCATGCCCCACGAGCGGATGCTGCACACGGCCCGCACTCACACCTGGATCAGCAAGTACGTCTTCCCCGGAGGCCTCGTCCCCTCCCGGGAGGCCATCGCCCGGCACAGCGCGGCCGCCGGGCTGTCCCTCGTCCACGACACCGGCTACGGCGAGCACTACGCGGAAACGCTCCGGCTGTGGCGGGAACGGTTCCTCGGCCGGTCCGCCGAGGTGAGCGCCCTCGGCTTCGACCACGTCTTCCGCCGGATGTGGGAGCTCTACCTCGCCTACTCCGAGGCCGGATTCCGCTCCCGCTACCTCGATGTGCGCCAGCTCGTCCTCACCGGCCGGACGACGGCTGACGGAGGCACCGGATGAGCCCCGTCGACAGCACGGCCCTCGTCACGGTCCTCGCCGCCGCGGCCGCGACGGCGCTCGCCGTCATGCTCCTGACCTTCGCGGTGGCCCTGGTCAAGGGGGTGCACCGGATCGTCGACAGCGCCTGGGGCCTGGCGTTCGCGGCCGTGGCCGTCGTCGCCTGGTCCCTCTCGGCCGGCCACGGCGACCCCGTGCGCAGGACCGTGGTGGCCCTCGCCACCGTCGTGTGGGGGCTGCGCCTCGCGGTGCACATCGCCCGGCGCGGCCGGGGCCACGGGGAGGACCCCCGGTACGCGCGGATGCTCGCCCGGGCCCCGGGCAGCACCGCCCTGTACGCCCTGCGCACCGTCTACCTCCTCCAGGGCTCCCTGGTCTGGGTGGTCTCCCTCCCCGTCCAGGTGGCGGTGCTGCTCCCCCGGCCCCTGGACGCCGCGGCCGCCGTGGGGCTGGTCCTGTGGGCCGTCGGTCTGTTCTTCGAGGCGCTCGGGGACCACCAGCTCGCCCGGTTCAAGGCGGATCCCGCGAACGAGGGCCGCATCATGGACCGCGGCCTGTGGGCCTGGACCCGGCATCCGAACTACTTCGGCGACTTCCTCCTGTGGTGGGGCCTGTACCTGACGGCCTGCGCCACCTGGCAGACCGCGGCCGCCACCGTCGTCTCCCCGCTCCTGATGAGCGCGCTGCTGATCAAGGGCAGCGGCAAACGCCTGCTGGAGGCGCACATGGCCGGGCGTCCCGGGTACGCCGCGTACCTGGCC
>NZ_JZWV01000918.1 GCF_000966975.1 Streptomyces katrae
ACGCCGCGTACCTGGCCCGCACCAGCGGCTTCTTCCCGTGGCCACCACGCGCCGGGAAGCTGCGGAGTTGAGGGGCACGACGGTGCCCCCGCCCCGGGCGGGCGCCGTCACGGGGGTGAGGTGCCGGGGACGACCGGCTCCGCGTAGAGCGCGGAGATCGCGTCCAGCGCCTCCCGCAGCCCGCGCGGACGCCTCATCCCCGCGGTCACCGCCCGTACGGGCCATCCCGGGCCCGCGAGGAAGACGACGGGGGCGGTCCTCGCCCCCTTGAGGCCGAACGCCGTCGACGCCACCTGCCGGGCCAGCGCGGCGTCCGCCGTCGTGCGGGACTGCGACCACAGCACCACGGCGGCCGGACCGGAGCGGCCCACCGCCGCCCGCAGCGCCTCCGGGGGCACCGCCGCGCCGAACATCCGTGCCGGCAGCCCCCGTTCGGCCAGACCCGCGGCCAGTGCCTCCAGCGGCAGCGTGTGCTGCTCTCCCGGCAGGCAGGCCAGCACCACCGGCGCCAGGTGGGCCGGCGGCCCGGGGACGGTGCCGGGCACCCGCCGCAGCACGGTCGACACGTGCCACGACAGCAGGTGCTCCACCTCGACGTACCGGTCCTGCGTGGACTCCCACTTGCGCCCCACCGCGTGCAGGGTCGGCACCATCACCTCCTCCCAGGCGGCCACCAGGCCGTGGGCCCGCACCGTCCGCTGGAGCAGGGCCTCCATGGCCGGCCCGTCGAGCCGTACCGCGGCGCGTGCCAGCCCCCGGCACTCCTCCCGCACCTCCCCCAGCGGGAGCCCGCCCCCGGGACCGCCCCGGCGGCCCGGTGCGGCTGGTGCGG
>NZ_JZWV01000919.1 GCF_000966975.1 Streptomyces katrae
CGGTGTACCCGGCGGCACGGCCGCCTCCGCCGGCCCGGGCCCGGAAGTGCCGCCCCGCTGCCGCGCGTCAGGCCGACGGCGTGCGGCCGCCGCCGCACGGGCGGCCTCGGCCGGGGGGACACCGGCCGAGGTGAGCCGGCACATCTCCTCGAGCATGGCGACGTCCGCGGGCATCCACCGCCGGTGCCGGCCGCCTTCCCGGACGGCCGGTCCGATGCCGTAGCGCTGCTCCCAGGAGCGCACCGTCGTGGGTGACACCCCCAGACGCCGTGCCACCGCGCCCGTGGTGACGCCGAGGGCCTCTTCGCTCATGCCGCCCAGATTACGACGCGGAAACGATGCGAACCAGGAAAGGCCCGGGGGTGGCGCATCCGCGGCCCGGCCGACGCAGGAAGACACGTACACGCAGGCAGCCGTCCGTCCGCCGGGGAGGCGACCCGGGAGGCGACAATGATCCACCGTCACGGAGAGAGGGCGTTCATGGCCGGGACTCAGGACGACGGGTACGACGTGGCGGTCGTCGGCGCGGGGGCCGCGGGCCTGGCGTGCGCGTCCGACCTCGCCCGGGCCGGCCTGCGGGTGCGTCTGGTGGAGGCGGCGGACACGGTCGGCGGCCGCATCCGCACCGACCGCGTCGCGGGCTTCACCGCCGACCGCGGCTTCCAGGTGTTCAACACCTCCTACCCCCAGGTCCGGCGCCGCCTCGATCTGCCGGCCCTGTTCCTGCGACCGTTCACCCCCGGTGTGCTGGTCCACACCGACGGCGGGCGGCTGCGCCTGACCGATCCCACGCGGCGACCGCGCGACGGGGTCGCCCTGCTCAGGGACGGCCGGGTCACGCCGCGCGACCTGCTGGCCTTCGGGGTCCTGTCGGCACGCGCCGCTCTCGCGCCCGCCTCGCGCCTGCGGTCCGGTCCCGAGCTCACCACCCGCACCGCCCTGGCCGGCGCGGGGTTCTCCGAGGAGTTCGTCGAGACCTTCTTCCGGCCCTTCCTGTCAGGGGTCTTCCTGGAGGACTCCCTGGAGACCTCGGCCCGCTTCTTCCACCTGGTCTGGCGCAGCATGCTGCGCGGCACGCTCTGCCTGCCGCGCGACGGCATCGGCGCCGTGCCGGCCCAGCTCGCCGCCGGCCTGCGACCGGGGGTGCTGAGCACCTCGTCGCCGGTGAGCGGGCTGACGCCGGAGGGGATCGTGCTCGGCGGCCGGGAACTGCGCGCCCGGGCCGTCGTCGTCGCCACCGGAGCCGGGGCCGCGGCGCGCCTGCTGCCCGGCCTGACCCCGCCCGCGGGCCGGACCGTCACGACGCTCTACCACGCCGTCGAACGCTCTCCGCTGCCCGAGCCCACCCTGCTGGTCGACGCCCACCGCAGGTTCCTGAACACGTGCGTCCTCACCGAGGTGCAGCCCGGCTACTCCGGTGACGGCAGGGCGCTGGTGTCGACCTCCGTGCTCGGCGCGCCGGGCCCCGTGGAGGAGGCGGCCGTCCTCGGCGCCCTCGCCGAGGCGTACGGCACGGACACCGGCACCTGGGAACCGGTGCACCGCGTCACGGTACGGGGCGCGCTGCCCGCCATGGCCCCGCCCTTGCCGCTCTCCCGCACGACCCGTTTCGCCCCGGGCCGCTACGTCTGCGGGGACCACCGGGCGACGGGCTCCCTCCAAGGAGCACTGGCC
>NZ_JZWV01000920.1 GCF_000966975.1 Streptomyces katrae
CCTCCAAGGAGCACTGGCCTCGGGGGCGCGGGCGGCCCGGGAGGTGCTCGCCGACCTCGATGGGGCCGGCGGGCCCTGACGGGGCGGCCACCCGGACCGGGCGGCCCGCCCCTCGAGCGGCCGGGCCGTGGCGGGGCGGGGCGGGGGCGGCCGTCGGGCAGGCTCCCGCACTGGCCTGGGCCACGGTGCTCACGGACCGGTCGCTGGCGTGCATGACACGGGTGGCCCGGACTCCCCCTGTACAGCTACGAGTTCGGCAAGCCGGAACCAGCCGTACCCGCGGGCCTGCCGCAGGACCCCGGCTCCCCCTACGGCGCGGCGCAGGCTTCGAGCTGCCGTGCCCCTTTCCCCC
>NZ_JZWV01000923.1 GCF_000966975.1 Streptomyces katrae
CCCGTCTCCGAGACCGCCCAACCGGGACCCGCCCCCCACCCACCGGCCCGCAGACAGGGAGGCGGGTGGGCAATCACCGCTCGGCCGGGACGCCTCGAGGGGGAGATAGCGCGCCCCCCGACAACCCGATCAGGCCTTTTCCGCCGCCGTCAGGTCGATCAGCCGGCACACCGTCTCGATGTCTATCTTCACCTGCGCGATCGACGCCCGCCCCGACAGCCAGGTGATCAGCGCCGAGTGCCAGGTGTGCTCGATGACGCGGACCGCCGACAACTGCTCGGCCGTCGGCGGGGCCTCCAGGCCCATCGCGTCGAGGATGATGGCCGTCGTCAGCCGGGAGACCGTGTCCACCTCCGGGCTGACGCTGCGGTCCGCGAACGTCAGGGCGCGGACCATGGCGTCCGCCAGGTGCGGCTCCCGTTGCAGCGCCCGGAACGCGCGCATCAGGGTCTCCGCCACCCGCTCCGCCGGCTCCTCGCCCGCCGGAGGCCGCTTGCGCAGGGTCGAGTGCATGTGCTGGAGCTGGTCCTGCATGGTGGCGACGAGCAGGTGCACCTTGGACGGGAAGTACCGGTACAACGTCCCCAGCGCGACCTGCGACAACTCCGCGACCTCGCGCATCTGCACGGCGTCGAAGCCGCCCCGGCTGGCCAGTTGCGCGCTCGCGTGCAGGATCCGGCGGCGGCGGGCCTCCTGGCGTTCCGTCAGGGGAGGGGACGCCGGGCCGGTCATCGTCGCCGTCGCCGGTTTCGTGACGGCCTTCGCTTCCGCTGTCATGTGTCCCGTTCCTGGCGTTCCGTGTCGTTGCGGGGGCTGCTTCCGGGATGGGTCCGCAAGCAAGGATGTCAGGCGTCCGAGCCGTGGCGCGAATCACCTGCTCCGCCTCTTACGGTGTGGTTTCCGGCCGGTAGATTCAATGGTCTTCGACGGATCAAGTCTGAAACTTGTTCTACATTATCCGAGCGGTTACGCTCCGGCGACAGCGCAGGGAGAAGGGGGCCGAGAGTGACCGCAGAGGCCATGGTGACAAGCCCTTTCGAGGCTTTCGAGGCTTCCGCCACCGACGGCGACCGCCCGTTGCGCATCGCACTCCTCACCTATAAGGGGAACCCGTTCTGCGGCGGCCAGGGCGTCTACGTCCGCCACCTCTCCCGCGAGCTCGTGAAGCTGGGCCACTCCGTCGAGGTGATCGGCGCGCAGCCCTATCCGGTGCTCGACACCGGCGCCACGCTCACCGAACTGCCGAGCCTGGACCTCTACCGCAGCCCCGACCCGTTCCGCACGCCCAAGCGCGACGAGTACCGGGACTGGATCGACGCCCTGGAAGTCGCGACGATGTGGACCGGCGGCTTTCCCGAGCCGCTGACCTTCTCCCTCCGCGCCCGGCGCCACCTCCAGGCCCGCGCGGGCGAGTTCGACGTCATCCACGACAACCAGACCCTCGGCTACGGCCTGCTCGGCGACCTCGGCGCACCGCTGGTGACGACCATCCACCACCCCATCACCGTCGACCGCAAGCTGGACCTCGCCGCCGCCAAGGACCGCAAGAAGCGGGCCTCCGTGCGCCGCTGGTACGCGTTCACCCGCATGCAGGGCCGCGTGGCCCGCCGCCTGCCCTCCGTCCTCACGGTCTCCGGCTCCTCCCGGCAGGAGATCGCCGAACACCTCGGCGTCCGCGACGACCGCATCCACGTCGTCCACATCGGCGCCGACACCGACCTCTGGTCGCCCGACCCCTCCGTGGCCGAGGTCCCCGGCCGGATCGTGACCACCTCCAGCGCCGACGTCCCGCTCAAGGGCCTCGTCCACCTCGTCGAGGCGCTCGCCAAGCTGCGCACCGAGCAGCCCGACGCGCACCTCGTCGTGGTCGGCAAGCGGGCCGAGAGCGGACCGGTCGCCCGCGCGATCGAGAAGTACGACCTCCAGGACGCGGTGCGCTTCGTCAAGGGCATCACCGACGCCGAGCTCGTCGACCTCGTGCGCAGCGCCCAGGTGGCCTGCGTGCCCTCCCTCTACGAAGGCTTCTCACTCCCGGCCGCCGAGGCCATGGCCACCGGCACCCCGCTCGTCGCCACCACCGGCGGGGCCATCCCCGAGGTGGCGGGCCCGGACGGGGAGACCTGTCTGGCCGTGCCGCCCGGCGACGCGGGGGCGCTGGCCGCTGCCCTGGGCCGGATGCTGGGCGACGCCGGCCTGCGCGCCCGCCTCGGCGCGGCGGGCCGGCAGCGGGTGCTGGCCCGGTTCACCTGGGCCAAGGCGGCCGAAGGCACCGTGGCGCACTACAGAGCCGCCATCGCGCGCACCGCCGCCCGGACCCGGTGAGCAACGCACCACCCAGGCCCCACCACCCAGGCACCCGCACCCACCGCACCACCCCCCCCCGCACCACCCAGCACCACCCCACCCAAGCACCGCTCCACCCGCTCCACCCCGCACCACCCGCTTCACCCCGCACCACCCGCACCACCCTTCACCCCCGTGACCGCGAAGGCAGGACCCCGTGCTGACCGTCGATTTCTCCCGGTTCCCGCTCGCCGCAGGCGACCGTGTGCTCGATCTGGGCTGCGGCGCAGGCCGGCACGCCTTCGAGTGCTACCGGCGCGGCGCCCAGGTCGTCGCCGTCGACCGCAACGGCGAGGAGATCCGCGAGGTCGCCAAGTGGTTCGCCGCCATGAAGGAGGCCGGTGAGGCCCCGGCCGGAGCCACCGCCACCGCCATGGAGGGCGACGCCCTGGCCCTGCCCTTCCCCGACGAGTCCTTCGACGTCGTCATCATCTCCGAGGTGATGGAGCACATCCCCGACGACAAGGGCGTCCTCGCCGAGATGGTGCGCGTGCTCAAGCCGGGCGGCCGCATAGCGGTCACCGTCCCGCGCTACGGCCCGGAGAAGATCTGCTGGGCCCTGTCCGACGCCTACCACGAGGTCGAGGGCGGCCACATCCGCATCTACAAGGCGGACGAACTCCTCGGCAAGATGAAGCAGGCCGGCCTCAAGCCGTACGGCACCCACCACGCGCACGGCCTGCACTCCCCGTACTGGTGGCTCAAGTGCGCCTTCGGCGTGGACAACGACAAGGCGCTGCCGGTCAAGGCGTACCACAAGCTCCTGGTCTGGGACATCATGAAGAAGCCCCTGGCCACCCGCCTCGCCGAGCAGGCCCTCAACCCGCTCATCGGCAAGAGCTTCGTCGCCTACGCGACCAAGCCCCACCTCCCCGTCGGCACGGCCGGCTCCGCCCAGTGAGCTCGCCGGAGCGCACCGTCCCCGAACACCTCGTCCTGGACGGCGTGCTGACCGCCGAGCAGGCGGCCGAGACGGTGGCCGGGATACTCGCCGTGCAGCGCGCGGACGGGGCCATACCGTGGTTCCGTGGCCACCACCTCGACCCGTGGGACCACACCGAGGCCGCCATGGCCCTGGACGCGGCCGGCGAACACGAGGCGGCGGAGCGCGCCTACGCCTGGCTGGCCCGCCACCAGAACCCGGACGGCTCCTGGTACGCGGCCTACGCGGACCGGCCCGAGGGCGTGGACACCGCCGAACCGCAGGACGCGGGCCGGGAGTCCAACTTCGTCGCGTACATCGCCGTCGGCGTCTGGCACCACTACCTGGCCACCGGCGACGACACCTTCCTGGACCGGATGTGGCCGGCGGTGGTGGCGGCCGTCGAGTTCGTGCTCGGCCTCCAGCAGCCCGGCGGCGAGATCGGCTGGAAGCGCGAGGCGGACGGCACGGCCGTCACCGACGCCCTGCTGACCGGCTCCTCCTCCATCCACCAGGCGCTGCGCTGCGCCCTGGCCATCGCCGACCACCGCGGTGACCCGCAGCCGGACTGGGAGCTGGCGGCGGGCGCGCTGGGGCACGCGATACGCCGGCACCCGGAGCGGTTCCTGGACAAGTCCCGCTACTCGATGGACTGGTACTACCCGGTGCTGGGCGGCGCCCTGACGGGTGCGGAGGCGAAGGCGCGGGTCGAGGAGCGCTGGGAGGAGTTCGTCGTCCCGGACCTGGGGGTGCGGTGCGTGCTGCCGAACCCGTGGGTGACGGGCGGGGAGTCCTGCGAGCTCGCGCTCACCCTGTGGGCGATGGGGGAGTCGGACCGGGCGCTGGAGGTCCTGCGCTCGATCGGCCACCTGCGCGCCGAGAACGGCATGTACTGGACGGGTTACGTCTTCGAGGACCGGGCGGTGTGGCCGGTGGAGCAGACGACCTGGACGGCCGGCTCGCTGCTGCTGGCGGTGGCCGCGCTGGGCGGCGAAGAGGCCACCACCGTCGTCTTCGGCGGCGAGCGGCTCCCGGCGGGCCTGGACCCGGGCTGCTGCGCGTGACCGGCGGCGGGCGGGCGGCGGGGTGACGGCCCCGGCGCCCGCCCGGCTGGTTCAGACGCGCTGGAGGAGACGGGCCAGGGCGTGGCCCGCCACCAGGTAGACCACGGCGGCCACGCCGTAACCGACGATCACCTGGGCCCAGTGGCGGCTGAGGTGGAAGATGTCGAGCGACCAGCCGGCCAGCCAGGTCGCCGCGTCGTGGAACCACTGGACCACGTCGTTGGAGCGGTTCGCGTCCAGCAGGTCGAGCACGATCCAGACGACGATGATCAGCGCGACGATGTCGGCTGCCAGCGCCACGAGCCGGCCGGCCGACCAGCCGGCCCGGTGGCGTCCTGCGCTGCGGTCTGCGTACATGCCGGGCGTCTTGCCGCTCCCGCACGGTTGAAACCCGTACGGCTGGACGTCCTGCCCCGCCGGATCCGAACGGGTGGCCCGACTGGCGGGGTGGCGGTGGCCGGGTGAGGCTGCGGAGGACACCTCAGTCCCCGGAGGCAACCGTGCGCGTACCCACTACCGTCCGATTCCGTCGCGCCGTGACGGCCTTGGTCCTGTCCACCTCCCTGCTGGCCGGCGCCACCGCGTGCGGCTCCGGTGGGGACCGGGGCCGACGGGAGGAGGTCTCGTCGGCGGCGACGGCGGCGGAGCTGGCCGCCCTCGCCGTGGCGGAGCCGGAGGCGGCCGAGGCCGACGCGCTGGCCGCTGCGACGCCCGAGCCGAGCACGTCGGCGGAGCGGCAGAAGTTCGCCAAGACGCGCTTCGTCGCCAACGCCGGTCTCGCGGCGGGGGCCACCTATCAGTGGATCATCAAGCCGTACCGGGCGGGCAAGTTCAAGAAGGGTGCGAAGGGCCGTACGTTCGCGCTGATCAAGGCGGGTCTCGCGGGCGCCTTCGCGTACAACCGGCTGAAGGCGGCGGCCGAGAACGCCCAGGGCGACCCGTTGCTGTCGAAGGCCGTGGCTCCGCTCACGGCGGGCATCGACTCCCTCAAGAACCTGGCCACCAAGCTGCGCAAGGGCCAGGCGGGTGACGCCGACATCAGCTCCTTCGAGAACGTGATCAGCGGGGTGAAGGAGGCCGGCAAGAGCGCGGGCGCCCCGGTGACCGACCAGGTGCCGAGCGTCTCCCAGCTCGGAGGCTGACCACCGGACCGGCGGCGGCACCGGCCCGGGCCTAGCCGTTCAGGTCCGCCAGGACCCGGAGGGTGTGCGGGTCCGGGGCGGTGACGAGGAGGTCGGTGACCGGGCCCTTGCGCCACAGTTCGAGCCGTTCCGCGATCCGCCCGCGGGGGCCGACCAGGGAGATCTCGTCGGCGAAGGCGTCCGGGACGGCGAGGACCGCCTCCTGCCTGCGCCCGGCCAGGAACAGCTCCTGGATCCGCCGGGCCTCGTCCCCGTACCCCATCCGGGCCATCAGGTCGGCGTGGAAGTTGCGGGCCGCGTGCCCCATGCCGCCGATGTAGAAGCCCAGCATCGCCTTGACCGGGAGCAGGCCCTCGGAGACGTCCTCGCAGACGTGGGCCCGGGCCATCGGCGCGATCATGAACCCCTCGGGGAGGCCGGTCAGGGAGGCCTGGTAGACGTCCGTGCGGGTCGGTGACCAGTACAGCGGCAGCCAGCCGTCGGCGATCCGGGTGGTCTGGGCGATGTTCTTCGGTCCCTCCGCCCCCAGCAGCAGCGGGAGGTCCGCCCGCAGCGGGTGGGTGATGGGCTTGAGGGCTTTGCCCAGGCCGGTGCCGTCCTCCCCCCGGTACGGGTGGGTGTGGAAGCGGCCGTCCAGGGCGACCGGGGCCTCGCGGCGCAGCACCTGGCGGACGACGTCCACGTACTCACGGGTGGCGGTGAGCGGGCTCGCGGGGAAGGGGCGCCCGTACCAGCCCTCCACGACCTGCGGTCCGGACAGGCCCAGGCCCAGCATCATCCGGCCGCCGGAGAGGTGGTCCAGGGTGAGGGCGTGCATGGCGGTGGCGGTGGGGGTCCGGGCGGCCATCTGGGCGATGGCGGTGCCCAGGCGGATGCGGGAGGTGTGTGCGGCGATCCAGGTGAGCGGGGTGAAGGCGTCGGAGCCCCAGGCTTCGGCGGTCCACACCGAGTCGTAGCCCAGGCGCTCGGCCTCGGTGGCGAGGTCGAGGTGGGAGGGGCTGGGGCCGCGGCCCCAGTAGCCGAGTGCGAGTCCGAGGCGCATGTACGGTCCCTCCCGCGATGCCGGTGTTGCTGCCAATGCCGCTGCTGCCGCCGCCGTTGCCGAGGCAGCCGTCATGCCCGCGCCGACGCCGACGCCGATGCCAACGCCGATGCCGGCACCAATGCCGCCGACGCCAATGCCAATGCCAATGCCGAACCGATGGCTCGCGGCCCCGACCGAAATCTGACGTCATGTCAGATCGATCGTCCGGCCGACTGTAGGGCACACGGCCCCCGCCGGGAAGTGCGACGGCCCCCGCCCTGTCGGGGCGGGGGCCGTACGTGCGTGCGCGCGCGGGGGATCAGCCGCGCTGGATGCCCGAGGTGTCGTTCAGGACGCCGCGGCGGCCGTCCTGGGTCTGGGCGATCAGCGTGGACGGGCCGCGCTGGTCGACGGCCAGGTACCAGGTGCCCGGGGCGAGTTCCGCGATCGGGGTGGGGGAGCCGTCCTCGGCGAAGAGGGGCCGGGCCACCGGCACCGCGAACCAGAACGGCGTGAACTCGGCGGCCGGGAACCCGGCGCCGGAGGAGTCCTGCGGGGTGCCCCCGTACGGCGGGGCCGGCTGCGGCGTGGCCCCGTAACCCTGCGGCTGCTGGCCGCCCGGGTAGCCGTAGCCGGTGCCGGGCTGGCCCCCGTACGGCTGGGCGGTGACGGGCCTCGGCTCCGGCACGAGCGGCCCGGCCAGCGCGGGCACCTTGCCGCCGGCGACGGCCACCCCGGCCAGGGCGAGCGTCGCGAGGAACCCGAGGATGCAGCCGGCGGCCAGGTCGGCCAGCGGCGGGGTGGCGATCAGCGACCAGAGACCGTTCCAGGCGGCGGCCACGGCCAGCACGGTGCCCCAGGCCGTCAGGGTCAGGCCGCCGACCTTGCGGCCCTCGGGCTGGAAGCGGGCCGCGATCAGCAGGCCGGCCGCGATGAAGCCCATCAGGAAGACGGCGGGGAGGGCCAGCCGGTAGACGTCGGTGTCCCACACGCTCGGGAGGTCGCCGCCGGGGACGGAGTAGAAATCGAGGAACGAGGCGATGAACAGCAGCACCGCTGCTCCGATCACCACGCCGTCGCCTCGAGTGAGGGAGCGGATGTTCACGTCTCTGGTGTCCTTCTCGGTCTTGGCAGGGGGTGGATCGGGCGCCCCCATGGTACGGAGGTTTCCGCGGCCGAGAGGACCGGGGCGGCGGGGGCGCCGGCCCGGGGACCGTCCGCCCCCGGGAGGCCGCCCGCCTCGGGAGGGCTACCCGCCCAGGAATCCGGTGATGCCGTCCGCGATGCCCTGGGCCGCCTTCTGCCGCCACTCCGGACTCATCAGCTGCGCCGCGTCCTTCTCGTCCCGCATGTTGCCGCATTCGAGGAACACCTTGGGCCGGGTCGAGAGATTGAGCCCGCCCAGATCGTCCCGGACGACCAACCCGGTACCGCTGCCGAGGTAGTTGGCGGGGGAGGAGCCGGTGGCGCGGGCGAAGTTCGAGGCGATGCGCTCGCCGAGGTCCCGGGAGGGGCCGACGATCTTCGCGGTGTCGGCCGCACCGGCCTTGACCCGGGCGGGGAGGATCACGTGGAAGCCGCGATTGCCGGCGGAGGCCCCGTCGGCGTGGACGGAGACGACGGCGTCGGCCGCGGCCTGGTTGCCGATCCGGGCCCGCTCGTCGATGCAGGGGCCCCACGGGCGGTCGCCGTCGTGGGTGAGGACCACCTTGGCTCCCTTGGCCTCCAGCAGGGCGCGCGCCCGGTGCGAGACGTCGAGGGAGAACTCGGCTTCCATGTAACCGGAGTTGGTGGTGGTGCCGGTGGTGTCGCACTCCTTGCGGTTGGTGCCGATGTCCACCTGCTGGTCGATCTCCCGGCCGTGCTTGAAGTTCCCGGTGTTGTGCCCGGGGTCGATCACGACGGTCCGGCCGGTCAGCGGGCCCTTGGCGGGGGCCGCGGGCTGCGGGGCGGGCGGGGTGCTCG
>NZ_JZWV01000924.1 GCF_000966975.1 Streptomyces katrae
GGCTGGCCAGGGGCGTCACCCCCGACCGCATCCGGCTCGCCCTCACCACCGGCCTGCCGTCCCCGGTCCACCACCCGGCGGCCCTGGTCCGCAAGCGGCTGGAGTCCAAACTCCCCGCCGCCCCACCCGACCCCGCCCCGGCACCGGAACCCGCCACACCCCCGGCCCGCGCCGAGTGCACCGAATGCCGCGCCTCCGGCCCACCCGCCGCCTTCACCGACGGCCGCTGCCGCGCCTGCCGCCCCGAAGACCCCCGGCCGCCCGTCTTCACCCCGACCCTCACCCCGGCCGAGGTCCGCGCCCACGCGGCCCGCATCCGCGAAAGGAACCGCCGATGACCAGTCCACCGATCCACCGGCGCCGAACCCGGGCACCATGGTGTCGAGGAGGCGACCCCATGACCCGCAGCACCGCCGCGCACCCCCAGATGTCGCTGAAGGACTTCGAGACGCTGGCACGTCGCGCACCCGAGACCGTCACGCTCGAATTCATCAACGGAAAGCTGGAGGTCAAGTCGGTGCCCGACGGCGACCACGACGAGATCATCATGTGGGTCGCGGACCAGTGCATGGCGCACCGCCCCGACCTGCGCCTGTACCGCGAGCGCGGGCTCCGCACCGAGCAGTACCGCAACGGCCGCGCCCGGCCCGATGGTGCACTCGCACCGCAACGGCACTTCGCCGGGCACGGCGAGTGGTCCGATCCCGCAGGGGTGCTGATGACCGTCGAGGTCACGTCGCACGACCACGACACCGAGGCCCGTGACAGGCAGGAGAAGCGTGACGGCTACGCGCAGGCGGACATCCCCGTGTTCCTGCTGATCGACCGCGACAGCGACACCATCACGGTCTACAGCCAGCCGGAAAACGGACGCTACCGCCGGCGGGAGTCCTGCCCCTACGGCGAAACCATCGCCCTCCCCGAGCCGGTCGGGTTCTCCCTCGACACCGAGGCGCTCAAGGACTACGCCCACTGAGCCCCCGGCCCCACCCCCGCCCCCGGAAACGCCCGAGGCCCTCGTTCGAGAACAGCCGATCAGCGCGGGGCCGATCAGAAGTCCATGTCACCGCCCGGCATGCCGCCCGGAGCGGCGGCGGCCTTCTCCGGCTTGTCGGCGATGACGGCCTCGGTGGTCAGGAAGAGCGCGGCGATGGACGCGGCGTTCTGCAGCGCGGAGCGCGTGACCTTCGCCGGGTCGATGATGCCCTCGGCGATCATGTCGACGTACTCGCCCGTGGCGGCGTTCAGACCGTGGCCGACGGCCAGGTTGCGCACCTTCTCCACGACGACGCCGCCCTCGAGACCACCGTTGACGGCGATCTGCTTCAGCGGGGCCTCCAGCGCGAGCTTCACGGCGTTGGCGCCGGTCGCCTCGTCACCCGTGAGCTCCAGCTTCTCGAAGACCGAGGAGGCCTGCAGCAGGGCCACGCCACCGCCGGCGACGATGCCCTCCTCGACGGCCGCCTTCGCGTTGCGGACGGCGTCCTCGATGCGGTGCTTGCGCTCCTTGAGCTCGACCTCGGTCGCGGCACCGGCCTTGATGACGGCCACGCCGCCGGCCAGCTTCGCGAGGCGCTCCTGGAGCTTCTCGCGGTCGTAGTCCGAGTCGGAGTTCTCGATCTCGGCGCGGATCTGGTTGACGCGGCCCTGGACCTGGTCGCTGTCACCGGCACCGTCGACGATGGTGGTCTCGTCCTTGGTGATGACGACCTTGCGGGCGCGGCCGAGCAGGTCGAGACCGGCGTTCTCCAGCTTGAGGCCGACCTCCTCGGAGATGACCGTGCCGCCCGTGAGGATGGCGATGTCACCGAGCATGGCCTTGCGGCGGTCGCCGAAGCCCGGGGCCTTGACGGCGACGGACTTGAAGGTGCCGCGGATCTTGTTGACGACCAGGGTCGACAGGGCCTCGCCCTCGACGTCCTCGGCGATGATCAGCAGCGGCTTGCCGGACTGCATGACCTTCTCCAGGAGCGGCAGCAGGTCCTTGACCGAGCCGATCTTGGAGTTGACGATCAGGATGTACGGGTCGTCGAGGGACGCCTCCATACGCTCCATGTCGGTGGCGAAGTACGCCGAGATGTAGCCCTTGTCGAAGCGCATGCCCTCGGTGAGCTCCAGCTCCAGACCGAAGGTCTGGGACTCCTCGACGGTGATGACGCCTTCCTTGCCGACCTTGTCCATGGCCTCGGCGATGAGCTCGCCGATCTGGGTGTCGGCGGCGGAGATGGAGGCCGTGGAAGCGATCTGCTCCTTGGTCTCGACATCCTTCGCCTGGGCGAGCAGGGCGGCGGAGACGGCCTCGACGGCCTTCTCGATACCACGCTTGAGGGCCATCGGGTTGGCACCGGCGGCCACGTTGCGCAGACCCTCGCGGACGAGCGCCTGGGCGAGGACGGTGGCGGTGGTCGTACCGTCGCCGGCGACGTCGTCCGTCTTCTTGGCGACTTCCTTGACCAGCTCGGCGCCGATCTTCTCGTACGGGTCCTCGAGCTCGATCTCCTTGGCGATGGAGACGCCGTCGTTGGTGATCGTGGGCGCACCCCACTTCTTCTCAAGGACGACGTTGCGACCCTTGGGGCCAAGGGTGACCTTGACGGCGTCGGCGAGCTGGTTCATGCCACGCTCGAGACCGCGCCGGGCCTCCTCGTTGAACGAAATGATCTTGGCCATCTGAAGTGGTCCTCCAGGACTGGGGTTCCCCCCGCGCCGCCAGGCGACAGGGGAGGGTGGATTGCTCCGGACCGCGCCCGCGCCCGCGACGGACGGCCTGCCGACCCGGCGGTTCCTTCCCGCCGGACCCTGCGGGCCTCACCGGCCCGGTCCTCGTCTTGTAGCACTCTCACCCGGAGAGTGCTAACGCCAATGATTAGCACTCGGCCCCCACGAGTGCAAGCGGCTTCGAGCCATGGCGCACCGGATGCCGGACGGGACACGGGGCGGGAGACGGGACGGGAGGTGGCCGGGACGCGGTCGGGCCGTGGCCGGGACGCGGTCGGGCCGTGGCCGGGACATACGTGAGGGGCCCGCATCCCGTCCAGGATGTGGGCCCCTCACGTGGTGGTGCGTTGCGTCGGTGGCCGATCGCGCTTCGGCTCAGCCGGCCGCGAGCTTGACCATGTCAGCCTGCGGACCCTTCTGACCCTGCGAGATCTCGAACTCGACCCGCTGACCCTCTTCAAGGGTGCGGTACCCGTCCATCTGGATGGCGCTGTAGTGGACGAACACATCCGCACCACCGTCGACCGCGATGAAGCCGTAGCCCTTCTCCGCGTTGAACCACTTGACGGTGCCCTGAGCCATGCCTAACTCCCCTATTACTGGCCCTTGCGCAGGTCCGCACTTCGCGGACCCGGGTCAGAACTTGCGCCGGAACGCCTCGACCGGGGCTGAATGTATCTGCACCGCTGCTGTCTGCAACAGGTCAATCCGACGAGAAATCTGGACACGCGCAAACGTGGAAATGGGCTGAAAAGTTGTCCTATTCCTGGGCAAGTCGGGCCAGACAACCCTCACCAATGCCCCAAAAGGCGCACGCATGTTGACTCAATGTCAACCCTCTCGCCGCCTGCTCATATGCGGCAGGCAAGAACAACGGAGGGGACTTCCCCAACTCTACCGCGCCCAATCAAGCAGAATTGCCCCCTCCGCTTTTAGCGGAGGGGGCAATTCAGATTCCGTCACACGACGGCCGGCTCAGCAGCCGCCCGCGACGGCGGGGATGATCGAGACGCCCGCGCCGTCCGGCGTCGCCGTCTGCAGGCCGCCCTCGAAGCGCACGTCGTCGTCGTTGACGTACACGTTCACGAAGCGGCGCAGCTTGCCCTGGTCGTCCAGGACGCGCGCGGCGATGCCCGGGTGGTTCGCCTCCAGGGAGTCGATGACCTCGGCCAGGGTCGCGCCCTCGGCCGGGACCTCGGCGGCGCCGCCGGTGTAGGTGCGCAGGATGGTGGGGATGCGGACGTTGACGCTCATGGCGCTACCGCCTTTCCGTGTAGTACGAGGGAAGGGTCAGGCCAGGCCGGCGGCGCGGAACGCGTCCAGGCTCGGGCGGATGGTGGCGGTCTGGCCGGTGCCGGACACCGCCTCCAGGGTCTTGAGGCCGTCACCGGTGTTCAGGACCACGGTGGTCAGCGAGGGGTCGAGGACCCCGTTCTCGATGAGCTTCTTCGTCACGCCGACGGTCACGCCGCCCGCGGTCTCGGCGAAGATGCCCTCGGTCTGCGCCAGGATCCGGATCGCCTCGACGACCTGCTCGTCGTTGACGTCCTCCACGAAGCCGCCGGTGCGGCGCGCGATGTCCAGCACGTACGGGCCGTCCGCCGGGTTGCCGATGGCCAGGGACTTGGCGATGGTGTTCGGCTTCTGCGGGCGCACCACGTCGTGGCCGGCCTTGAAGGCCGTCGACACCGGCGAGCAGCCCTCGGCCTGGGCGCCGAAGATCTTGTAGGGCTTGTCCTCGACCAGACCGAGCTTGATCAGCTCCTGCAGGCCCTTGTCGATCTTCGTCAGCTGGGAGCCGGACGCGATCGGGATGACGAGCTGGTCGGGCAGCTGCCAGCCGAGCTGCTCGCAGATCTCGTACGCCAGGGTCTTGGAGCCCTCGCCGTAGTAGGGGCGCAGGTTGACGTTGACGAAGCCCCAGCCCTCACCCAGCGGGTCGCCGATGAGCTCCGAGCAGAAGCGGTTCACGTCGTCGTAGTTGCCCTCGATGCCGACCAGGTCGCCACCGTAGACACCGGCCATGACGACCTTGCCCTGCTCCAGGTCGTGGGGGATGAACACGCAGGAGCGGAAGCCGGCCCGGGCGGCCGCGGCGCCGACGGCGCCGGCCAGGTTGCCGGTGGAGGAGCAGGAGAGGGTGGTGTAGCCGAAGGCGCGGGCGGCCTCGACGGCGATGGCGACGACACGGTCCTTGAAGGAGTGCGTCGGGTTGCCGGAGTCGTCCTTGACGTAGAGCTTGCCGGTGACGCCCAGCTCCTTGGCCAGGTTCTGCGCGTCCACGAGCTTGGTGAAGCCCGGGTTCAGGCTCGGCTTGGAGGCCACGTCCGCCGGGACGGGCAGCAGCGGCGCGTAGCGCCAGATGTTGTTCGGGCCGGCCTCGATCGCCGCGCGCAGGGCCTCCGGGTCGCCGGCGGGCAGCTCGTAGGCGACCTCCAGCGGACCGAAGCACTCGACGCAGGCGAAGATGGGGCCGAGCTCGAAACGGGTTCCGCACTCACGACAGGAAAGGCCGGTGGCGGGGCCGAGATCGACGGATGCGTCGGCGGCGGAGGCATTGGCAGAGGTGGCGACAGTCTGTGCAGCCATGATGGCGAGGCCCTTTCTCCTCATCTTCCCCATGGCGCACTTCGCCATGAGACGGAATTGGCACCTTCCCTAGCCGGGGACCCCGCGGGATGCGTATCGCATCGCGAGAAACCGACTGGAGGGTTGCCGGGGCTTCAACGGGCCGTGTCCCTCTGCCCCTCTGGATGAGCGGTATGGCACCGGCACACGCGCTCGATGGCGCGCCGGTGCGTTTGTCGCGAGGCCCCCCGGCATGCGGTGGACCTTCGCGTTGTTCAAGACTGTAACCGAAGGGGCGGCTGGTTGAGACAGCCGTCCGAACCGCGAGATGGATCACAATTCGGCCGAAAACCGCCGGGTGTGATGCCGCCTCCGAGTAGCCAGGGAGTGCTGAGAGTGCTGGATGAGGTGGAGCGCTGGCTGGCCGACCGCTCCTGGTCCGCCGCCGACCGACCGCTCGACCAGCTCCTCGAGCGCAAACGGGCTGCCGGGACCACGGTGAGCGTGGTGCTGCCGGCCCTCGACGAGGAGGCCACGGTCGGGGAGATCGTCGAGGTGATCCGGCGCGACCTGATCGAGGGACTGCCGGTACCGCTCGTGGACGAGCTGGTGGTGGTCGACTCCGCGTCGGCCGACCGCACGGCCGAGGTCGCGGCGAAGGCCGGCGCCCGCGTGGTGCACCGCGACGAGATCCTGCCCCGCGTCCCCGCCGTACGCGGCAAGGGCGAGGTGCTGTGGCGCTCGCTGCTCGCCACCACCGGGGAGATCGTCTGCTTCGTCGACGCCGACCTGCGCGACTTCTCGTCCGCCTTCGTCTCCGGCATCGTCGGCCCGCTGCTCACCGACCCGCAGGTGCAGTTCGTCAAGGCGATGTACGACCGCCCGCTCGGCGACGCCCCCGGCCAGGGCGGACGCGTCACGGAGCTGGTGGCCCGCCCGCTCCTCAACCTCCACTGGCCGCAGCTGGCCGGCTTCGTCCAGCCCCTGGGCGGCGAGTACGCCGTACGCCGCTCCCTGCTGGAACGTCTCCCCTTCCCCGTCGGCTACGGGGTCGAGCTCGGCCTGCTGGTCGACGCGCTGCACACCGTCGGGCTCGACGCCCTCGCCCAGGTCGACGTCGGGGTGCGGCTGCACCGCCACCAGGACGGGCAGGCACTGGGCCGGATGGCCGCGGCGATCTACCGCACCGCGCAGCTGCGGCTCTCGCGCGGCCATCTCGTACGCCCCGCCCTCACCCAGTTCGAGAGGGGGCCGGACGGGTTCGTTCCGCGCACCTACGCCGTGGACACGGAGGAGCGGCCGCCGATGCTGGAGATCGAGGAGTACGCGGTTCGTCGCGTGGCGTGAGGGGGGGGCGGGGGCGGGGCGGCCCTGGCGTCGTCGTGGCGTCGTCCTGTCGTTGTCCTGGCGTCGTCCTGCGTAGTCCTGCGTCGTCCTGGCGTCGTCCTGGCGTCCGTACGTGACGAACCGGGCATTTCCCGGACGTTTGAGCGAGCTGGTGCCGGGCTAGGTTCGCGGCATGGCTTCTCAGGTACTCGTCGCCGCCAACCGCGGCCCGCTCTCGTACGCCCTCGCCGACGACGGCACGCTCAGCGCCCGGCGCGGCGGGGGCGGTCTGGTCTCCGGCCTGTCCGCGGCCCTCGCGGCGCAGCCGGAGGCCCTGTGGATCTGCGCGGCCCTCTCCGCCGCCGACCGCGAGGCGGTCCGGCGGGGGATCTCCGAGCCGGGCGTCCGGATGCTGGACATCGATCCCGCGGTGTACGACGACGCGTACAACGGCATCGCGAACTCGGTGCTCTGGTTCACCCACCACCACCTCTACGACGTCCCCCGCGAGCCCGTCTTCGACGCGGAGTTCCGGCGGCGCTGGGACTCGTACACCGCCTATAACCAGGCCTTCGCCGAAGCCCTGGCCGAGGAGGCCGCGCCGGGCGCGCGCGTCCTGGTCCAGGACTACCACCTGGCCCTGGTCCCGGGCGCGCTGCGGGAGCTGCGCCCGGACCTGCGGATCGCGCACTTCACGCACACGCCGTGGGCCTCGCCGGACGTCCTGCACATGCTCCCGGACGACATCCGCAGCCGGCTGGTGTGGGGCATGCTCGGCGCCGACCAGCTGGGCTTCCACACGGCGGCGTGGGCCGCCGCCTTCATCAGCGGCGCCACGGTCGACGACGTGCACGGGGTCGCGGACGGGTTCGTCCCCCGCGAGGGCCACCAGGGCGGGGTCCACCACCGCAGGCTGACGGAGGACGGCAGCTACGGGGAGATGCGCTTCACCGGGGTCGGCCAGTACCCGCTGGGCGTCGACGGCGACGACCTGCGGGCCCTGGCCCACCGCCCGGAGGTCGACGACAAGCTGGCCGCGCTGCGCGCGGAGGTCGGGGACCGCAGGACGATCGTCCGGGTGGACCGCACCGAGCTGTCGAAGAACATCCTGCGCGGCCTCCTCGCCTACCGGGAGCTGCTGACCACCCACCCCGAGTGGCGCGGCCGGGTCGTCCACCTGGCCTCGGCCTACCCGTCCCGCCAGGACCTTCAGGTCTACCGCGCCTACACGGCGTCGGTCGAGTCACTGGCGGCGGAGATCAATGACGAGTTCGGCACGGAGGGGTGGGAGCCGGTGCTGATCTCCGTCCAGGACGACTTCGCCCGCTCCCTGGCGGCGTACCGGATGGCGGACGTGGCCCTGATCAACCCGGTACGGGACGGCATGAACCTGGTCGCCAAGGAGATCCCGGTGGTCTCGGAGGCCGGCTGCGTCCTGGTCCTGTCGACGGGCGCGGGGGCGTACGAGGAACTCCGCCAGGACGCTCTGACGGTCAACCCGTACGACGTCACGGCGACGGCCGAAGCCCTGCACGCGGCCCTGACGATGCCGGAGGAAGAACGAGCGGAACGCACGAAACGCCTGGCGGCGGCAGCCACGGCCCTCCCCCCGGCGTCGTGGTTCACGGCCCAGCTGGAGGCACTGGGGGGCTGAGGGCGCCGCGGGCCGGGAGCCCGGGTGCGGGACGGTGGGTGAGCTGCGGTCTCCGGCCGCGCGGTAGCGAGCGGCGGGCCGGGCTTTGCGATGCCGGGGTCCCTGCGGGGCGGTCTCGGAGAGGGGTGGGGGCTTTCCCGTCAGTCCCACTGTCCTTCCGGTTCGGGCCGCCCTG
>NZ_JZWV01000925.1 GCF_000966975.1 Streptomyces katrae
CCCGTCTGGGGTCGCTGCCCGCAGGAAAGGCCGATGTGATCGCTCTCCGGGCCGGTGGGCGCGACAGATCGCTACGCGCTCCTCTCGTGGCGGCGGCTACCAGCCGCCTGCGGCCGCTACCCGCAGCAAAGGACGACGGAAGCGTCATCCGGGGCCGGTGAACGGCGCAGATCGCTACGCGCTCCTCATTTCTCAGCCGGTCAGATCGTGACGGGGCCTTGGGCGGTGGCGAACTCGACTGCTACCAGGCCCGGTTCTTCATCCTCGACCCAGGTGACGTCGATCTGGTCGAGGGGGTGGTCGGCCGGTTCGCCGAGGAATTCGGCGATGGAGGCGGCGTCGCCGGCGATGGAGAGCCCTCGGATGGTGGTGGAGGTGCGCGGGCCGGCGCTCGGGCGCTCCTCGGTGGGGACCAACCACTGGAGGAAGTAGGGCAGTTGCGGGTCCTCCATCAGTTCCAGCAGGCCGATCTGCTTCCACCTCAGGTCGTACCCGTCAGGGCGGACGCGGTGGCCCTCGGCCGAGGTGCGGCCGAGGCGGGCCTCTACTGGGGCGATGTCGTCGACGGAGACCACCCAACCGAGCCAGCCGCCGCCCTCGGCGGCGCGGCGCGCGACCGCCTGGCCGAAGGGTGCGCGGTCGGCGGCGGGGTGGTCGAGCGTGGTGACGACCTCGACGTAGGTGCCGCCGCTCAGCGGGAGAATGAAGTTGCGGGTGCCGAATCGCGGGTGCACGCCCCCGTCGACGAACCCGGCGCCGAGCGCCGATCCGATCCACTGGACGGTCGAGACGAAGCTGTCGCGGGCCACCGCATAGGACACGTGATCAAGTCGCACCGCGTCATCATCACCCGACAGCCCGCGCAAGTCCCGACGCCACGGCCGAACGGCGTCCGATCAGCCGATCGGCTGCCGGACCTCCGCCCGCACCTTGAGCGTCAGGGCGGCGAGACGGTTGAGGTCGACGCTCTCGGAGGCCGGCTCCGAGCGCCCTTGGACAGGGCGGCCCGGGCCGGAAGGACAGTGGGACTGACGGGGAAGCCCCAACCTCTCTCCGAGACCGCCCCGCCGGGACCCCGCCAACCCCCACCCCGCCCGGGCGTCCG
>NZ_JZWV01000926.1 GCF_000966975.1 Streptomyces katrae
CCCACCCCGCCCGGGCGTCCGGCAGGGGTCAGCCCCGCAGCGCTCCCGCCAGCTGGGCCAGGAACGCCGCTACCGCGCCCGGGCCCGGGAGGACCAGGTCGGCTCGGGCGGCGAGTTCGGGGACTTCCGCCGAGCCGCTGCACACCAGGAGGCCCGGGAGGCCCTCCGCGCGGCGCTTTTCCACCGCCGAGTACGCCGCGAGGTCGCCCAGGTCGTCCCCCGCGTACAGGACCGGTCCCGCGTCCCGTTCCTGGAGGAACTCGGTCAGGGCGACGCCCTTGTCCATGCCCGGCGGGCGGAGTTCCAGGACGGCGCGGCCCGGCTCGACGATCAGGCCGTGGCGGGCGGCCAGCTCCGCGAGGGGTTCGCGCAGGGCTTCGAACGCCGCCTCGGGGTCTTCCGCGCGGCGGGTGTGGACGGCCAGGGCCTGGCCCTTTTCCTCGATCCAGGTCCCGCGCCACGCCCCGATGGCGTCGAGGAAGCCGGGCAGCTCGGCCCGTACCGCCGCCACGCCGGGGTGCTCGGCGGGGGCGTGGACGACGCCGGTGACGGCGTCCCAGCGTTCGGCCCCGTAGTGGCCGAGGACGACGAGGTGCTCCAGCCCGGGCACTCCGGCGAAGCCGCCGTAGCGGACGGCGACGCCGGCCGGGCGGCCGGTGACCACGGCCACGGCGGCGACCTCGGGGGCCAGTGCGGCGAGGGCGGGCACGGCGTCGGCATGGGCGCGGGCCTGGTCGGGGTCGGGGACGATGTCGGCGAGGGTGCCGTCGAAGTCGAGGGCGATGACGGCTCTGCGGGGTGTGCGGAGGAGGGCTTCGAGTCCCTCGCGTCCGGCGGCGGTGGCGGGCACGGGCATCGGCGGCTGCTGCGGATGGCTCCCCATGCGGACGACCCTACCGGCGCCGCCGGGACCCCGCCCAGACCTTCCACCGGTGATCCAGCCGGGAATCCCGCCGGGGGCCGTGCCGGAGCCGTGCCGACCCCCTTGCCGGGACGGCACCGAACCCGCACCGGGACACCCCCCTGGGCCGTACCGGCCCCCGCCGGGCCCGCCGCCCGAATCCCCGCCGGAGCCGCACCGGAGCCGCGCCGGGGCCTGGGCCGCGCCGGCCCCCGCCGGGCTACCGCCGGGCCCGCTGGGCCTCGCGGATGCGGCGGAGGCGGTTGACGGTGCCGGGGGCGTGGGCGAGGGCTCGGGGGTCGTCCATGAGGGCGTTGAGCAGCTGGTAGTACCGGACGGGGCTCAGCCCGAGCCCCTCGCGTATCGCGCGCTCCTTGGCGCCGGGTCCGGGCCAGCTGCGGCCCTCGTACGCGAGCACGGCGGCCTCGGCGGCGGTCAGGCGGGCCGCGGCCGTCTGGTCCGCCGCCTCGCCCGTCTCACCCGCCTGGCCGCCGTCTGTCATACCGCCACACTAACGCGCCCCACCGACACCGCCCGGCCCGCTGCGGGGCGCCGGGGGAATCGTCGGCCAGGCTCCGTGGGGCCTACTTCTCCCCGTCCGCCTTGCGGGCCGAGTCGGCTATCTGTTCCAGGACCTTCGCCGGCTGGGCGCCCGGCTGGACCGCCTTGCCGATGTTCTGCTTGATGTCCTCGCTGACCCCCGCCCAGGACTTCTTGCCCACCGGGTAGAGGCGGGAGTTCGGGAGGGCGGTCAGGAAGGTGCGCAGCTGGGTGGACGAGCCGCCGTTCGCCGCTTCCATCGCCCGGTAGCCGCTCGTGGTGACGGGCAGGAGGTCGTACTGGTTGGTGAAGGCGGTGACGTTCTTCGCCGAGTACAGCTGGTCGAGGAACTTGCCGGCCTCCTTCTTGTGGCCGTTCTTGAAGGCCATGACCCAGTCCGCGACGCCCATCGCGGAGTGGTCGGTGCCGTCGGCGGTGGGCATGGCGACCATGCCGAACTTCACGCCCTTGCCGGTGGCCTGCTTCAGCAGCGTGGGGTGGCCGTTGAGCATGCCGACCTCGCCGCGGGTGAAGGCGTCGAAGGCGGCCTGCCGGTCGAGCTTGCCGGGTTCGACGGGGCCGGTGAGGCCCTGGCCGACCATGCGGTCGCGGAGGAACTCGAAGGTCTTGACGTTCTCCGCGGAGTCGATCGCGTAGGCCTCTTCGTTGTCGGTGTAGCCACCGCCGCCGGAGAGCATCCACATCATCGTCTCGGCCTGGGCCTCCTCGCGGCCCAGCGGCAGCGCGAAGGGGGTGGGGACGTTGGCGGCCTTGAGCTTCTTGGCGGCCGCCTCGACGTCCGCCCAGCTCTTGGGCTGCCAGGGGGTGCTGCCGTCCTTGGGGATGATCCCGGCGTCGCCGAGGAGCTTGGTGTTGTAGAAGAGCAGCCGGGTGCTGGCGACGAAGGGCATGCCGTACTGGACGCGGCGGACCTTGCCGGCGTCGGCGAGCGGGGCGAGGAAGTCGGCCTCGGTCTTGACGGACAGCAGCTCGTCGGCGGTGTAGAGCTTGCCGGCCTCGGCGTAGTCGGCGTAGGCGCCGATCTGGGCGATGTCGGGGGCCTTGCCGGCCTTGACCATCGCGGCGACCTTGGCGTCGACCTCCGACCAGGAGTAGACGCTGACCTCGACCTTGACGCCGGGGTTGTCCTTCTCGAAGGCGGTGGCGAGGTTCTTCCAGTAGCCGGCGGAGGAGTTCTGCGGATTGTCCCCGTAGTCGGCCGCCACGACCCGGAGGGTCACCTCGTTGTCCCCGGAGAGGCCCGGCACGGCTCCACAGCCGGTCAGTGCCACGCCGGTCAGCCACAGTGCGGCGCCGGACGCGGCCAGCCTCAGGTAACGGCCCTTCACAGTTCTCGATCCACCCCAGGTTGTACGTACGATCCACGTAAGGTCTACACCACTTTGGCGGCTCCTCCACATCCGGAACGGCGTCTCGCGCGGACTGTTTCCAAACCGTCGTACGGGGCGGCCCGACGGGCGCTCCGGACAGGGCCTCCGGATTTGTATGGCCGCTCAACAATCCCGCCCAATGGACTAGACCTTTCCCCTTCGAGCACGCGAGACTGTCTCCTGTGAAACCCGTGAAACACGTCATCGCCCTCGATGTGGGCGGCACCGGGATGAAGGCCGCCCTCATCGCCGGAGACGGCACCCTGCTGCACGAGGCGCGCCGCGCCACCGGCCGCGAGCGGGGCGCCGACGCCGTCGTCGAGACGATCCTGGACTTCGCCGCCGAGCTCCTCGACCTCGGCCGCGACCGCTTCGGCACGGCCGCCTCGGCCGCCGGGGTCGCCGTCCCGGGCATCGTCGACGCCGAGCGCGGCATCGCCGTGTACGCGGCGAACCTGGGCTGGCGCGACGTACCGATGCGCGAGCTGCTCAGCGCGCGCCTCGGCGGCATCCCCGTCGCCCTGGGCCACGACGTCCGCACGGGCGGCCTCGCCGAGGGCCGCATCGGGGCCGGGCAGGGGGCCGACCGGTTCCTGTTCGTCCCGCTCGGCACGGGCATCGCCGGCGCCATCGGCATCGCCGGACGCATCGAGGCCGGCGCCCACGGCTACGCCGGAGAGATCGGCCACATCGTGGTCCGCCCCGGCGGACCCGCCTGCGGCTGCGGCCAGTACGGCTGCCTGGAGACCCTGGCCTCCGCCTCCGCCGTCTCGCGCGCCTGGGCGGCCGCCTCCGGCGACCCCGAGGCCGACGCCGCCGACTGCGCCAAGGCCGTGGAGTCCGGCGACGC
>NZ_JZWV01000927.1 GCF_000966975.1 Streptomyces katrae
GCCGTGGAGTCCGGCGACGCCCGCGCCGAGGAGGTCTGGCTGGCCGCGATCGGCGCGCTCGCCGACGGGCTGGTCACCGCGATCACGCTGCTGGACCCGAGCACGCTGATCATCGGCGGCGGGCTCGCCGAGGCGGGGGAGACCCTGTTCACACCACTGCGGACGGCCGTCGGAGAACGCGTGACGTTCCAGCGGCTGCCCGAGATCGTTCCGGCCGCCCTCGGGGACACCGCCGGATGCCTGGGCGCAGGGCTGCTCGCCTGGGACCTACTCGCCACGGAGGTACCTGCCTGATGTCCGGACGCGCACACAGCACCGTTCTCTCCGGCGCCAGGGTGGTGCTGCCCACCGGGATCGTCACGGGCGGCCGCGTCATCGTCGAGGGCGCCCGGATCGCGGGCAGCGCCCACGAGGACTCCGGCCTCGTCGACCTGTCGGGGCACTGGATCGTCCCCGGCTTCGTGGACATGCACAACCACGGCGGCGGCGGCGCCTCCTTCACCTCCGGCACCGCCGAGGAGATCCTCACCGGCGTACGGACCCACCGCGAGCACGGCACCACCACCCTCGTCGCCTCCACCGTCACCGGCGACCTCGACGAGCTGGCCCGCCGGGCGGCGCTGCTCGCCGAGCTGACCCAGCAGGGCGAGATCGCCGGCGTGCACTTCGAGGGGCCCTTCATCAACCCCTGCCGCAAGGGCGCGCACAAGGAGGACCTGCTGCGCGACCCCGACCCGGCGGAGGTCCGCAAGCTGATCGACGCCGCGCACGGCGCCGCCCGCATGGTCACCCTCGCCACCGAGCTGCCGGGCGGGCTGGACTCCGTACGCCTGCTCGCCGAGCACGGCGTCATCGCGGCGATCGGCCACACGGACTCCACGTACGACCAGACGGTGCAGGCCATCGAGGCCGGCGCGACCGTCGCCACCCACCTCTACAACGCGATGCCCGGCCTGGAGCACCGCGCCCCCGGCCCGATCGCGGCGCTGCTGGAGGACGAGCGGGTCACCGTCGAGCTGATCAACGACGGCACCCACCTGCACCCGGCGATGCTGGAGCTGGCCTTCCACCACGCGGGCGCCCACCGCGTCGCGCTGATCACGGACGCGATGGACGCGGCCGGCTTCGGGGACGGCACCTACCACCTGGGCCCGCTGGAGGTGGAGGTCAAGGACGGGGTCGCCCGGCTGGTGGAGGGCGGCTCGATCGCCGGTTCCACCCTCACCCTGGACACCGCCTTCAAGCGGTCGGTGACCGTCGACCGGCTGCCCGTGGAGTCGGTGGTGCAGGCCATCTCCGCCAACCCGGCCAAGCTGCTGGGCCTCTACGACCAGGTGGGCTCCCTGGAGCCCGGCAAGTACGCCGACCTGGTGGTCCTGGATGCGGAGTTCGACGTCAAGGGCGTCATGCGCCGGGGCGAATGGATCGTCAGCCCGCTGGGCTGAACCGGCCCTTCGGCGGGGGAGAAACGGGGCGGCCCGCCCGGAGGACTGGGCTGGCCGCCCTCCATTTGGCATGATCCCGGCACACACCAAGACCGGGACTGGCCATGATCCTCACCGTGACGCTCAACACCGCGCTCGACGTCACCCACCGGGTGCCGCGACTGCGGCCGCACACCTCCCACCGGGTGACCGCCGTCACCGAACGCGCCGGCGGCAAGGGCCTGAACGTGGCCCGGGTGCTCGCCGCGCTCGGCCACGAGGTGACGGCGACGGGCTTCGCGGGCGGCCCGGCGGGCGCGGTCGTCCGGGACCTCCTCGCCGGATCCCCCGGGGTGGTCGACGCCCTGGTCCCCTGCGCGGGCACCACCCGCCGCACGGTGGCGGTCGTCGACGAAAGCACGGGCGACACCACCCAGTTCAACGAGCCGGGCCCGCAGATCTCGGCCACCGAGTGGGCGGCCTTCCTCACCCGCTACACCGAACTCGCCGCCCGGGCCCGCGCGGTGGCCCTGTGCGGGAGCCTGCCGCCGGGCGTACCCGTCGGCGCGTACGCGGTCCTCGTACGGGCGGCCCGCGCGGCCGGCGCCCCCGTGCTCCTCGACACCAGCGGCGAGGCCCTGCGCCGCGGGGTGGCGGCGCGGCCGGAGATCATCAAGCCGAACGTGGCGGAACTCGCCGAACTGACGGGCTCGCGCGACCCGCTCCCCGCCACCCGCGACGCCCGCCGCCGCGGCGCCCACGCGGTGGTCGCCTCCCTGGGCCCCGAGGGACTCCTGGCCGCCACCCCCGACGGCACCTGGCAGGCCACCCCGCCCCGCACCCTGCGCGGCAACCCGACGGGCGCGGGCGACTCGGCGGTGGCGGGCATCCTGTCGGCCCTGACGGAGGACCTCCCCTGGCCGGACCGCCTCACCCGCGCGGTGGCCCTCTCCACGGCCACCGTCCACGCCCCGACGGCGGGAGAGTTCGACCCCCGCACCTACGCGGAGGTACGGGGGTCGGTGAAGGTCACGGCCGTCCCGGCGGGCGGGCGGTGAGGGGGCGGGTCAGCCGCGCTCCAGCCAGAGCTGGTCGATGTTGATCTCGCACTGGTTGCCCGTCTCGCACGAGATCTTGACGGTGTTGGAGCCCTTCTTCAGCTGCACCAGCGAGTAGGTGTTCGTCCAGCCCCACTCACCCGGCTTGGCCAGGGCGAAGTTCTTCATGTTTATCGGGCGGCTCTGGGCCTCGCCGTTGACGGTCAGCGTGGTGCTGGCGTCCTTGCCCGGCACCGCGTACGTCATCTTCAGCTTGTACTGGCCGTCCTTGGGGACGTCCAGGGTCCAGGTGACCGCCGCGCCCGTCTGGTTGAAGTTGCCGACGTACTGGCCGCCGGCGCTCTTCGCCCCCGGCACGGTCGTCTGCAGCGCCGCACCGCCCGTCAGGGCCATGCCCGCGCCCGAGGCGTCCGCCTTCGGCAGCGGGCTCTGCGAGGGCTCCGGCGAGGCGCTCGGCTCCGGGGAGCCGTCGGGCTGGGACGGGGCCACGGACTGGGACGGGCCCGTCGCCTGGTTCTTCTTCTTGTCGTCGTCCTTGTTGCCGAAGGCCAGGGCCGCGCCGATGCCGATCGCGACCGCCGCCACCACGGCCACCGCCGCGATGAGCACGCCCTTGCGGGGCCGGGGCCATCTGACGGGTCGGCGGGGCCGGCTGCTGCGGGACCCCGTAGCCGTTGGCCTGGAGGGCCTCGGGGGCCTGGTACTGGGCCTGGTAGGCCTGCGGGGGCTGCTGCTGGGGGACGGCGCCGCGCTGGCCGCCGTACGTCCGCTCGCCGACCGTGCGCACCTGGTTGTACGAGGTGCGGGGGACCCCGGGCTGCGCGCCGGGCTGCCCTCCGACCGCGGGACCGGGGTAGCCGTATCCGCCGCCCTGACCGGGCGGGGTGGCTCCGGCGGCCTGGCCGTCCGCGTAGAGGTAGCCGAACGGGTCGTCGTCCTCGGGCTGGTTCGCCCCACCGTGCGGGCCGTTGTTCGCGGGCGTCGTCATCGCAGGTCACTCCTTTCGACCCACGGGAGCCTACCCCGAACACGTGCGCCCACGGGTGGCCGTTCCGATCACCCGGCCCGGCGGTGGGCCTTGGAGCGGGACCTCTTCTCGATGTACATCCGCTGGTCGGCGGAGCGCAGCACCTCGTCCGCCGACATCCCGCAGCTGGCCCAGCCGATGCCGAAACTCGCCCCGACGCGCACGGCCCGCCCGTCCACCCGGATCGGCGGAATGATCGCGTTGCGCAGCCGGACGGCGAGATCGGCGGCGTCGGCCGCGCCGAGGCCGTCGGCGAGGACGACGAACTCGTCACCGCCGAGCCGGGCGACCGTGTCGCCGTCCCGGACGCCCGTGGTCAGCCGGCGGGCCACCTCGATCAGGACGGCGTCGCCCGTGTGGTGCCCGAACCGGTCATTGATCGACTTGAAGCCGTCGAGGTCGCAGAAGAGCACCGCGAGCCCCTTGGTGCCGTCGTCGATGTCCGAGGCGGGCGCCACGGTGTGCACGTGGTGGTCGTACGGGCCCTCGGGCTGCCCGGGGAAGCCGCCGGAGAAGTCCCCGGGGAATTCGAACCCCTCACCGCCGCCGGATCCGCCGGCCGCGCCCGGGGCGGCGAAGCCGTCGTAGCCGTGCTCCCCGGCCCCGGCGCCGGTGCCGGTGCCCTCCGCGCGGCCTTCGAAGGCCGCGTCGAGCGCCTCCACCGCGCCGGCCCGCACCGACTGGGGCCGCCGGCACAGCCGGGCGCCGAGGCGGGCGCGCAGTTCGGCGCTGTTGGGCAGGCCGGTGAGGGAGTCGTGGCTGGCCCGGTGCGCGAGCTGCAGCTCGTGCCGTTTGCGCTCCTCGATGTCCTCGACGTGCGTCAGGAGGAACCTCGGCCCGTCGGCGGCGTCGGCGACCACCGAGTTGCGCAGCGAGACCCATACGTACGTGCCGTCACGCCGCCCCAGCCGCAGCTCGGCCCGGCCGCCCTCGGCGGAGGTGCGCAGCAGGGTGCCGATGTCCTCGGGGTGGACGAGGTCGGAGAAGGAGTAGCGGCGCAGGACGGAGGCGGGGCGTCCGAGGAGCCGGCAGAGGGCGTCGTTGGTGCGCAGCAGCCGGCCGTGCTGGTCGCCGCCCATCTCGGCGATGGCCATGCCGCTCGGCGCGTACTCGAAGGCCTGCCGGAACGACTCTTCGCTGGCCCGCAGCGCCTGCTGCTCGCGCTCCAGCCGCACCAGGGCCCGCTGCATGTTCGCGCGCAGGCGTGCGTTGCTGATCGCAATGGCGGCCTGGAAGGCGTACATCTGGAGCGCCTCGCGGCCCCAGGCGCCCGGGCGGCGGCCGTTGCGCGGCCTGTCCACCGAGATGACACCCAGGAGTTCCCCGCCGGTCGCATACATCGGGGCGTAGAGCCGGTCCTCGGGGTGCCACTCGTCCTGGAAGCGCGGATCGGGCCCTTCCGTATGCCACTGGGGCACGTCGTCCTCCAGCAGGACCCAGCCCTCGGTGTGCGGGATGAAGCGCAGACCGTCCCAGCCCTCGCCCATGGTCAGGCGGCGCTCCCAGGCGGCGCGGGAGCCGACGCGGCCGGTGATGAGGGCTTCGGCGGCGGGGTCGCCGGCGAAGGCGGCGACGACGAGATCGCCGTCAGGGCGTACGAGGTTGACGCAGGCGAGCTCGTAGCCGAGGCCGCGCACGATGCCGTCCACGACGGTCTGCAGAGTGTCCGCCAGGCTCCGGGCCGTGTTGAGTTCGGCCACCACCTGGTGCAGCTGCCGCAGGGTCGCAAGACGGACGTACGGCTCCGACTCGGTCTCCATTGTTCGCTCTCCCCGAGACCTCGACAGCAACTCCAGGTTTGTCATCGGCGTTTCGTTGCGGTGTCCCGTCCACTGAATCACAGTGAGCTGTGCGGCAGGTACACAGGGTCAACAAATCTTGCCCTCTGTGACTCAAGTCACATGAGATGAATAGTGCTGCGGCGCTGGTGTGTTGAGGACGGGGGACCCTCCTCCGCCTTCCCACGCGCAAACGATACGCCCGGGGCCTAGGCCCTGCGGCCGGGACGCGGCTCGGACCAGCGCCCGATGTGCGCCGCGCGGCGGCCGGACTAGCGTTCGGTACGTGCCGAAGACGACCCCCGCCACCCCGCCTTACGC
>NZ_JZWV01000928.1 GCF_000966975.1 Streptomyces katrae
GTCCCGGGAATCGGGAAGGGGCGGGGTGGGGGAGAGCCCCGCAGGGACCTTCGAACTGCGCGGGCGCCACAGCGTGTTCGACGGGCCCACCGACTTCGTGTACCTCCCGCGGGACACGTCCGCCCGGCTGACCTCCGCCGGAGGCGGCCGGTTCGCGCTCGTCGGGGCCCGCTGCGAGCGAAGGCTCCCGCCCCGCTACGGCCCCGCCGCAGACGTACCCGTGGAGCTCCGCGGAGCCGGCCAGTGCTCCCGCCAGGTGCACAACTTCGCCGCCGCCGGGGCCTTCGACTGCGACCGGCTCATCGCCGTCGAGGTGCTCACCCCCGGCGGCAACTGGTCCTCGTACCCGCCCCACAAGCACGACGAGCACCACCCGGGCGAGGAATCCCGCCTGGAGGAGATCTACTTCTACGAGATCGCCCCGCACGGCGACACCCCCGGCGTCGGCTACCAGCGGGTGACGCCCTCGCCCGCCGGGAAGACCGACGTGCTGGCAGAGGTCCGCACGGGTGACGTCGTCCTCATCCCCGACGGCTGGCACGGCCCGTCCATCGCGGCGCCCGGCCACGACATGTACTACCTGAACGTGATGGCCGGCCCCGACGCCGCCCGGGAGTGGCTGATCCGGGACCACCCCGACCACGCCTGGATCCGCGGGACGTGGGCGGGGCAGGAGGTCGATCCCC
This sequence comes from Streptomyces katrae, assembly GCF_000966975.1. GTDB lineage: Bacteria > Actinomycetota > Actinomycetes > Streptomycetales > Streptomycetaceae > Streptomyces > Streptomyces katrae. The sequence continues at coordinate 687 of NZ_JZWV01000928.1, forward strand.
GGCTCCCGCTGAACCGGCCCGCACCCCCCGCCCCCCGTCCCGAGGAGGAGACCCCGTGACCGCGCCGCGCAGCGTCCGGCTGACCACCGCCCAGGCGCTCGTACGCTTCCTGGGCCGCCAGTACACCGAGCGCGACGGCCGCCGGCAGCGGCTGATCGCCGCCACCTGGGGGATCTTCGGGCACGGCAACGTCGCCGGCATCGGCCAGGCCCTCCTGGAGAGCGGGCCCGACGCCATGCCCTTCCTCCAGGGGCGCAACGAACAGGCTATGGTGCACGCCGCCGTCGGCTACGCCCGCCAGTGCGGGCGGCTCTCGGCGCACGCCGTGACCACCTCCATCGGGCCCGGCGCCACCAACCTCGTCACCGGTGCCGCCCTGGCCACCGTCAACCGGATCCCCGTGCTCCTGCTGCCCGGTGACACGTTCGCGACGCGGCCCGCCGATCCGGTGCTCCAGCAGCTGGAGGTCCCGTACGCGGGCGACCTCTCCGTCAACGACACCCTGCGGCCCGTCTCCCGGTACTTCGACCGGATCACCCGGCCCGAGGCCCTGGTACCCGCGGCCCTCCAGGCGATGCGGGTGCTCACCGACCCGGTGCAGACCGGGGCCGTCACCCTCGCGCTGCCGCAGGACGTCCAGGCGGAGGCGTACGACTGGCCCGAGGAGTTCTTCGCGGAGCGGGTGTGGCGGGTGCGCCGCCCCCGGCCGGACACCGGCGAGCTCCGGGCCGCCGCCGAGGCGGTACGGGCGGCCCGCCGGCCCCTGCTGATCGCCGGCGGCGGCATCCGGCACAGCGGGGCCGAGGAGGCGCTGCGGGCCTTCGCCGAGGCCACCGGCATCCCCGTCGCCGCCACACAGGCCGGCAAGGGGGCCCTGCGCCACGACCACCCCGCCGAGGTCGGCGCCGTCGGCCACACCGGTACCGCCACCGCCGACGACCTGGCCCGCGCCGCCGACCTGGTCATCGCGGCCGGGACCCGGCTGACCGACTTCACCACCGCCTCCTCGACCCTCTTCCAGGACCCCGGCGTCCGCTTCCTCGGCCTCAACCCCGACCCGTACGACGCCCACAAGCAGGCCGCCCTCCCCCTGGTCGCCGACGCCCGCGAGGGCCTCGACGCCCTGCGCGCGGAGCTGGCGGGCCACCGGGTGGACCCCGCGTACGAGCAGACGTACCGCAGGGCCAAGCTCTACTGGGAGGCCCTGGTCGACCAGGCCTTCCACGCCTCCGACGAGGACGCCGTACCCACCCAGGCGCAGGTGCTCGGCGCCCTGGACGCGCTCGTCGACGACACCGACGTGATCGTCAACGCGGCGGGCTCGCTCCCCGGTGACCTGCACCGGCTCTGGCGGGCCCGCTCCTCGTACCAGTACCACGTCGAGTACGGGTACTCCTGCATGGGCTACGAGATCCCCGGCGCCCTCGGGGTGGCCCTGGCGGCCCCCGGCCGGCCGGTGTGGGCGCTCGTCGGCGACGGCTCGTACCTGATGAACCCGACCGAGCTCGTCACCGCCGTCCAGGAGGGCGTCCCGGTCAAGGTGGTGATCCTCGACAACCACGGCTACGCCTCCATCGGCGGCCTCTCCGGCGCGGTCGGCGGCGAGGGCTTCGGCACGGCGTACCGGTTCAGGGGGCCGGACGGCGGATACACCGGTGACCCCCTTCCGGTGGACCTCGCCGCCAACGCCGCCTCCCTCGGGATGGCCGTCATCCGTACCCGCACCATCGGTGACCTGCGAAAAGCCCTGGCCGAGGCGCGCGGGTCCGACCGTCCCACATGTGTCTACGCACAGACCCGAACACCCGACACTGTGTCGGGCCCACCCCCGGCACAGGCGTGGTGGGATGTTCCCGTGGCCGAGACCGCGACCCGTGCGTCGGCGGCCCGGGCCCGCGAAGAGTACGACCGGCAAGCCGCACAGCGACGTCGCCATCTGTGAAGGAGCAAGCATGAAGACCGTCAACCACTGGATCGGTGGCAAGACCGTCGAGGGCGCGTCGGGCAACTACGGCCCGGTCACCGACCCGGCCACCGGCGAGGTCACCACGCAGGTCGCCCTCGCCTCCGCCGCCGAGGTCGACGCCGCGGTGCAGGTCGCCAAGGAGGCCTTCCTGTCCTGGGGCCAGTCCTCGCTGGCCGCCCGCACCAAGGTGCTGTTCGCCTACCGCGCCCTGCTGGACGCCAACCGCGACGCGATCGCCGAGCTGATCACCGCCGAGCACGGCAAGGTGCACTCCGACGCGCTGGGCGAGGTCGCGCGCGGCCTGGAGATCGTCGAACTGGCCTGCGGGATCACCACGCAGCTCAAGGGCGAGCTGTCCACGTCCGTCTCCAACCGCGTGGACGTGGCCGCCATCCGCCAGCCGCTGGGCGTGGTCGCGGGCATCACCCCGTTCAACTTCCCGGCGATGGTGCCGATGTGGATGTTCCCGCTGGCCGTCGCCTGCGGCAACACCTTCGTCCTCAAGCCGAGCGAGAAGGACCCGTCGGCCGCCAACAAGCTGGCCGAGCTGGCCACCGAGGCCGGCCTCCCGGCGGGCGTGCTGAACGTCGTCCACGGTGACAAGGTCGCCGTCGACGCCCTGCTCTCCCACCCGGACGTCGCCGCCGTCTCCTTCGTCGGCTCCACCCCCATCGCCCGTCACATCCACACCACGGCCTCCGCCAACGGCAAGCGCGTGCAGGCCCTGGGCGGCGCCAAGAACCACATGCTGGTGCTGCCGGACGCCGACCTCGACGCCGCCGCCGACGCGGCCGTCTCCGCCGCCTACGGTTCGGCGGGCGAGCGCTGCATGGCCATCTCGGCGGTCGTCGCCGTCGGCGCCATCGGCGACGTACTCGTGGAGAAGATCCGCGAGCGCGCCGAGAAGATCAAGATCGGCCCCGGCAACGACCCGGCGTCCGAGATGGGCCCGCTGATCACCGCCGCCCACCGCGACAAGGTCGCCTCGTACGTCAAGGGCGCCGCCGACCAGGGCGCGGAGGTCGTCCTCGACGGCACCGGCTACACGGTCGAGGGCCACGAGAACGGCCACTGGATCGGCCTGTCCCTCCTCGACCACGTCAAGACCGACTCCGACGCCTACCGCGACGAGATCTTCGGCCCCGTGCTGTGCGTGCTGCGCGCCGAGACCTACGAGGAGGGCGTGGCCCTCATCAACGCCTCGCCGTTCGGCAACGGCACCGCGATCTTCACCCGGGACGGCGGCGCGGCCCGCCGCTTCCAGCTGGAGATCCAGGCGGGCATGGTCGGCGTCAACGTGCCGATCCCGGTGCCGGTGGGCTACCACTCCTTCGGCGGCTGGAAGGACTCGCTCTTCGGCGACCACCACATCTACGGAAACGACGGCATCCACTTCTACACCCGCGGCAAGGTCGTCACCACCCGCTGGCCCGACCCGTCCGAGGACCACGCGGGCGTCGACCTCGGCTTCCCCCGCAACCACTGACACCGCCTCTCCCCGAGCAGCGGGAACCCCCGGCCAACCCTCACCGGCCGGGGGTTCCCGCCGTTCGCGGTCAGCGGGCCCCCGCCAGGTCCGGGGCCGGCCGCGGCACGTCGGGGGCCGCCCGGCGGCGCCGGCGCCGTACGAGGAGGGCGAGGGCGGTGCCGGCCGCCAGGAGGAGTGCGCCCGCCGCCGGCCAGGGCACGGCCAGGAAGGCGGTCCCGGCCTCGGAGTCCACGTCGGGGTAGGCGGCGGCGCGGGCCGTCACCTTGACCTCCACCCGGTCCAGCTGCGGGGAGTCCGGCCAGGGTTCGGTCAGGACGATCCGCTGGCCGGGCAGCAGCGCCGGCTGGGGGGCGCGGGCGGGCCGGTCCAGCAGCCGGCGCCCGAACAGGCCCCGCGCCGCCACCGACACCTTCGGCTCGACCACCACGTTGCCCCGGTTGACCAGCGTGTAGGTGATGGTGGCCCGGGCGTCCTTCGTCCAGGGCAGCAACGGGGCGCCCCGGCTGACCCTGACGTCCTCCACGCTCAGGGCCGGGGTCAGCGGACCCGGCACCCGCAGGTACAGCCGGGCGCCGACCTGGCGCCGCACCCCGACCTGGACCTTGCCCTCCTTGGTGATCCCCTCGACGGCGGTGTTCAGCGCGACGATCCCGCCCACGTGGTCGCCCGGGGCCGCGTCCTGGGGGACCTTGACGGTGAACGGGATGTCCTTGCGGCCCTTCGGCGGGACGGTGACGGTGCCCGCCGCCTCGGGCGGCAGCGCGATCCACGTCCCGACGTCCCGGGGCCGGGTCTCGGCGGGCAGCAGGGCGAAGGCCCCGCCCGAAGGGGTGTTCATGGCGTCGGTGGCGAACACCCGGAAGGTGAGCTCCCGGTCGGAGGAGTTCAGGATCGTGACGCTGTCGCTGATCGCGGCCCCGGCGGCGCCCTGGTGGAAGAAGTACGCCCGGTCGGTCATCGCCGCCCCGGCCGGCGGCGTCGGGAACACCCCCCAGGTGCCGTTGTCCGCGGCTGCGGCGCGGCCGGCGGGGAGCAGCAGCAGCCCGCACAGGCCGAGCAGGAGGGTGCGCAGGACGGTCGTGCGCAGGCGCATGGGCGGTCTTCTCCAGGGTCGCGGCGGGAGAGGGGAGAGGGGTGGTGCGGCGCCCGGGCGCCGCACCACCCCGGGGCTGCGGGACGGTCAGGCGATCGAGAAGGTCACGACCGACTGGTAGGTGTCGGCGAACATGAACGGCGGCAGCTGGAGCATCGCCGCGCCGCCCACGGCGAACTCGCCGCCGGTCAGCTCGTCACCGCCGGCCGCCTGCGAGGCGACCTTCATCGGGGTCTCCGTGATCGCGCCCGGCGCGCCCGCGGTGCAGGTGCTGGGGCTGTCCGGGTTGGTCACCGTGCAGGACGGCTGGATGCCGAGCTGCGCCTTGGCCATGGCGTGCCCCGTGGTCTGGTTCAGGAACGGCGTACGGGTCGCCGTGACGTCCCAGCCCAGGGTGCCGCCGCGGAAGTCCTGGACGGTGGCGGCGTTGAACGCCCCGAACACCGACTGGGCCTTGCCGTTGACGGTCACCGAGCCGAAGCTGACGGCGGGCTGGCCGTCCTTCGGGCCGAGTGCCAGCGGCCCGGGCAGCACCTCGATGTCCACCGGGTTCTTCACACCGGCCTGCTCCTCGACGAACACGAAGGGCTTGGCCGGCGGGACCGAGCCGTCGATCTTGATGGCGTCGGCCTTCTTCGTGACGGTGATGTTGCAGGTGGCGGCGCCGGAGGCGTCGGCCGTGCCGGTGCCGGTGTCACCCGTGGCCGCGCCCGCGAGGAGGGCGGAACAGGTGACCGGGCCGGCCGGGAAGTTGGCGCCGGTGGCCACGACGGCCGTGCCCGCCTTGCCGCTGTTGGGCGTCAGCTTGGTGGTGACCGGGTCCTTGGGGAGGGCCTCCACGGCGATCGAGCCGACGGAGGCGCTGGGGCGCGGGTCGGGGGTGCAGGTCGTCGTGTAGACGGTGCCGCCCAGGTCGGCGTCGGTGACCACCTGGTCGATGGTGATCTGGACGGTGGTGCCCTCGCTGCCGTCCGGGATCTTGATGGTGCCGGAGAAGGCGGGCGGGTCGGACTTCTTGTTGGCTTCCTGGTGGCTGGGCACGGCCGGGCTGGTGACCGTCTGGGCGACCCCGCCGACGAGCAGCTTCGCCTTGATGGTGTTGACCGTGTCGATCGTGAACATCGGGATGACCGGGGTCTCGCCCGGATCGATGGTGATCGGTACGGTCTCGCCCGCCTTGGCGGTGTCCGGCACCGTGATCGTGTAGTCCTGGTTGCCGTTCGCACCCGGCTGCGGGGCGGGGGCCACGCACTTCACGGGGACGGGAGTGGTCTTGGTCGCGGCCTGCGCCGGCCCGGTCAGGGCCACGACGCCGCCCGTCAGGGCCAGGGAGAGGGCGCCCGCCCCGGCCAGCACTCTTCGTTTGAGCGTTCTCGTACTCACTGGGTCGCGACTCCTTCGTCATGACGAACCCTCCCCCCACCCGCTGTGAGGGGGAGGCCGAGCCGGTGCGGATGGCCGTCATTGACGCGTCGCGGTGCCGAGAAGTCAATGGATTGCCCGGGTGCGAAGCACACAGACATTGATGTCCCATCAGGCCCGGTCGGACGGGACATCGGATACCGGCCGGTCGGTGGACCGGCAGGTCGGGGCTCAGGCTCCCTTCGGCACCTGGAGCAGCAGGTTGGGGGTGCCGGCGGGCAGGTCCGCGATCAGGTCCGGTGCGGCGTCGCGGACCAGGGCGGCACGGACCTGCTCGGGGGAGCGCACCGTGCCGCCGGCCAGGAGCAGCGCGGCGGCGCCCGCGACGTGCGGGGCGGCCATGGAGGTGCCGGTGGCCCGTGCGAGCGCGGTCGTGGAGCCCTTCCAGGCGGAGACGACGGCCACGCCGGGCGCCGAGATGTCCACGCAGGGGCCGTGGTTGGAGAACGCCGGGTGGTGGTCGGTGGCGTCGGTGGCGGCGACCGTGATGGCCTGCGGGACGTTGGAGGGGGAACCCTTGCAGGCGTCGCGGCCCTCGTTGCCGGCGGCCACGGTGACGGTGATCCCGTAGGCGGCGGCGCGGATGACGGCGGCGTCCATGGAGTGGCTGCGCGAGCCGCCCAGGCTCATGTTGGCGACGGCGGGGCGCAGGGGGAGGCCGCCCCGGAGGGCGTCCTTCACCATCCAGTCGAGACCGCGCAGGATGTGCGACAGCCGTGCGTCGCCCCGGCAGTCGGCCACCTTCACCCCGACGAGGGAGGCCCCCTTCGCGCCCCCGTACGTCGCCCCGCCGACGGTGGCCGCGACGTGCGTGCCGTGGCCGTTGCAGTCGGCGGAGCCCTCCATCCACAGTGCGTTGTAGCCGGCGCGGACGCGGCCGCCGAACTCCTGGTGGAGGGTGTTGATCCCGGTGTCGACGACGTAGACCGTGATGCCCTCGCCGGTCGCCGGGTACGCGTACGAGCCGTCGAGCGGCAGCGCGCGCTGGTCGAGGCGGTCGAGGTGCCAGGGCGCCTGCGGCTGGCTCCCGGGACCGGCCGGCGGCCGCGCGAGGCCGCCGGCGGCGGGACCGCCGACGGGGCCGGCGGTGCCGGTGAGGGAGTCGGAGATCCGGTACACCGTGTCCGGTTCCACGGAGGCCACCCGGGGGTCGGCGGCGAGCGCGGCGGCGCGGGCCGCGGTGGTGCGGACGGCGAAGCCCTCGACGGCGGTGTCGTAGACCGCGTCGACCTGGTCACCCGCCTCCGCCGCCTCGGCGGCCAGGGCGCGGGCCGGGGCCCGGGTGGTGGTGTCCTTGAGGACGACGACGTAGGGGGAGGTGGCGCCGTCGGCGCCGTCGGCGTGCGCGACGGGGTGCGGGGGAAGGACGGTGGCCGCCGCCAGCAGGGCGGCGGCCGGGAGGAGTGCGGTCATCACGGTCATGCGGCCGATGCTCGGCCCGCCCGGTCGGCGGCGCGCGGAGGGTGCGCCGAGTGGCGGCACGACACGCCGCCCCGGCGGGCGCGTCGGCGCCGGCTTCCAGCCGCGCATCGTGAACACACCCTCGTCCCCGACCCCGACCCACGCCACCCGCCGAGCGGTAGGTGGCCCGGGCCGCCGCCCGGCCCGGGTTGGCGCCGCGCCCGGGCCGCCGTCGGGGCCTGGGCCTCCCCCTGGCCCGGGCCGCGGCCGCGTCCGGGGCGGCCGTCGCGCGGCCCCCCGCCGGGGTCCGCCCGCCGGACGGCTACGGGCGGGCGGTCCGGCAGG
>NZ_JZWV01000929.1 GCF_000966975.1 Streptomyces katrae
GGCGGGCGGTCCGTCAGGCGGTACGTCAGGCGGTACGTCCGTCAGGCCGTTCGCCCGTCAGGCGGACCGCACGGCCAGGGCGGCGGCGAACTCGGGTGGGGCCGGGAGGTCGCGCAGGGTCCAGCCCGGCACCCGGCCGGGGGCGGGACCCGAGCCGACGAAGGGTTCGGCCACGGCCACGCCGTAGGCGAGGCCCGTCCCGGTGGCCTTGAGGTAGGCCTCCTTGCGGGACCACACCCGGGCCAGCGCCACCCGTCGCCCGTCCTCCGGCAGGGCGGTGATCTCGGCCGCCTCCGCCGGGTGCAGGCTGCTCAGGATGTCGGCCACCGCCTTCGAACTCGGCAGGCCCTCCACGTCCACCCCCACCGGCACCGCCGCGAAGGCGAAGTACGCCAGGCCGTGGCTGTGGGACAGGGAGAAGTGCACCCCGCCTCCCGCCACCGCCGGCCGGCCGTGCGGGCCACCGCAGTTCGGGCAGTCCTCGCGGACCAGCCGGACCTCCTCGGGCGCCGTCCCCAGGTACCCGCCGAGCAGCACCCGCAGCCCCAGGTGCGAGGCCAGGTAGGTGCGCCGGTCGCCGGGGCGCACCAGCCGGGCCGCCCGCTTCCGCTCGCCCTCGTCCAGCAGCGCCTCGGCCCCGTCGGCCGCATGGCCGCCGATCACCCCGAGCGTGGTGTCCAGCGACCACACCACCGCACCGGAGCCCGTGGGCAGGTCCCCGATCCGGGGCGCCGCCCCGCCGAGTTGGTTCAGTTCCTCGATCACCTCATGAGGTTAATGGGGGTGGTTCGCGCCCCGGTTACCCTCGTGCTCGATATCACCGTGGACAACTCGGGGGGAAGCACACCGTGCGCAGTGCCGTCGTGACGCCGGAAGGCGACAGGATCCGTTGGGTCGAACTCCCGGGAGAGGAACCGGTCCGCGTCTACCTGCACGGACTCGGCGCCACCGCGCCCGCCTACTTCGCGGCGAGCGCCGTCCACCCGAGGCTGGCCGGGCGGCGCTCGCTGCTGCTCGACTTCCTCGGGCACGGGCACAGCGACCGGCCCGAGGCCTTCCCCTACACCCTGGAGGCGCACGCCGACACCGTGGCGCAGGCGCTCACCGCCGCCGGTGTCGCCGCGGCCGAGGTGATCGCCCACAGCATGGGCGGCGCGGTGGCCATCGTGCTGGCCGACCGGCACCCGGACCTGGTCTCCCGCCTCGTCCTGGTCGACGCCAACCTGGACCCCCTGCCGCCCACCCCGGGCACGGCGGGCAGCAGCGGGATCTCCTCCTACACGGAGCAGGAGTTCCTGGCCGGCGGCTGGGCCGAGGTCCGCGACCGGGCCGGTGCCCACTGGTGGTCGACGATGCGGCTGGCCGGCCGCACCGCGCTGTACCGGAGCGCCGTGCACCTCGCCGCGGGCACGACGCCCACCATGCGGGAACTGCTGCTGGAGCTGAAGGTCCCGCGCAGCTTCCTCCACCCGGAGGCGGACGGAGCTCCCTCCGGGGCCGGGGCCCTGGAGGCCGCCGGGGTCGCCGTCGTCCCCGTGCCCGACTGCGGGCACAACATCATGCTGGACAACCCCGAGGGTTTCGCACGGGCCGCTGCCGAGGCGCTCGCACGGGACTGACCCGTCAGCGGCGTACCGCCGGGACGGCCCCGGGCGCGGGGACGGCCGGTGTGCCCTCCGGTATTCGGGTCCCCGGGGAGGGCGTCCCGTCGGTCCAGGCGTAGACCTTCTTGCCGCGCACCGACACCTGGTACTGGTAGCGGTCCCGGCACTCGGGCCGCTCCTCGGCCCGGATGTCGCGCGGCCACCAGCGGGCCCCCAGCCGGGGCCCGCCCGCCTTCTTCGGGTGCTCCGCGGCGCACTGCGGTCCGTCGAGGGGCGTCTTGCCGAGGGTGAACCGGATGAGCCGGGCCTTGCCGTCGGCTCGGGCCTGGATCCGTATGTCGGTCGCGTCCCCCGGTACCCAGCTGGGCAGGGCGAGGGCCCGGTCCCCGCGGGCGTGCGCCTGGGCGGCGCCGGCGGTGGCGAAGTGCCGGCCCTTCTCCTTGAAGAACCGGTCGTTGAGGGCGTTGGTGAGCGGGTTGGGCGGGAGGTTGGGCAGCGCGAAGGCCGCGGTGGCGAGGGCTCCCACGATGGCTGCGGCGATGACGAGCGGACGGCGGTTCATACCGACAAGTGTTCGCGCCCGGGGCCGTCCGCGCGTCCCTCCCGGGTACCAACTTCCGCTCTGCCGGAAGTCGCATACGGACTCATACCTGAGAGTGGTCCCGGCCGCCGTCGACCCGCCACGGGCAGGAACGCCCGCGCCCGGGCCGCGTTATAGGGGCAGCCCCGGTCAACTCCCGGCGCGGCGAAGGCCCTCCCCCGGGGAACGGCCGCCCGCCCGCCGCCCCGCACCCGCAGGAGTGCCATGCGCCGCCGCCCCTTCACCGCCCTCGCCCCCGCTGCCGCCGCCCTGCTCTTCCTCGCCACCCCCGCCTCGGCGGTCCCGGCGGACAAGCCGCAGGTGCTGAGCCGGTGGACGCAGACCGGCGCGGCCAGCCAGGAAGCCTGGCTGGAGGCCCGCGCACACCGGACCGGCTGGGCCGCGTACGGGTTCGACTGGTCCACGGACTACTGCACGACCTCCCCGGACAACCCGTTCGGCTTCCCCTTCCGCGAGGCGTGCGCCCGCCACGACTTCGGCTACCGCAACTACCGGGCGGCGGGCGCGTTCCAGGCCAACAAGTCCCGGCTGGACGACGCCTTCCACGCGGACCTCCAGCGGGTCTGCGCGCGGTACTCGGGCGCCAGGAAGGCCTCCTGCGAGGGCACGGCCTGGACCTACTACCAGGCGGTGAGGGCCTTCGGAGCCTCTCCGGAAACCGGCCGGGCAGAGCCGCCGGCACCCTGATCCGCCCGTCCGGGCGACGGCCGTTTTGCGCCTGCAAGGATCCGGTCGAGTGATTTTTCGCCAGCGGTGGACGGCGTCCCACCAGGACGCCCGCGCAGGGCTCTCCTGGGGGAGGAGGAAGAAGAGTGCCCCCGGCAGGACTCGAACCTGCGGCCAAGCGCTTAGAAGGCGCCTGCTCTATCCACTGAGCTACGGGGGCCGGTGGTGACCGTGGTGGCCTGGAGCCCCTTGGTGGGGGTGGGACTGCGGTCCGTGCCGGGTCAAGGATAGGGCTCCGGTTGCCTTGTCCCGGTTGCTTCCCTCGCGTGCCACGTTGTGGAGGTTCGGTGAAGCGGTCCCGATAATCGCAGGCAGGTGCGATTCTCGCACCGCTTTTGCGCCGCGGCGGCCTGGGTGTTGTGCACTCGTTATGCCTGCGTCCCACTCGTCCTCCGTGTCCATGATGTCCCACAGGAGTCGCGGTCGGCGCGCAGAGGGCGTATAAGCTTCAAAAATGGTCCCAAATTGGGCATTCTTCGCATGTGGTGACCTTGGATGTTCGGCCTCAGCTGCTCGATGCCCTGTCCGCCCTGCGCGACCGGGTCGCGTCCGTGCGTCTGCCGCTGCCCCTGCCCGGCGCCCCGCGCGCCCGCCAGACCAGAGCCGAGCTGCTCGCGCAGCTCGACGACTACCTCGTACCCCGGCTCAAGGCGCCCGAGGCGCCGATGCTCGCCGTCGTCGGCGGCTCCACCGGAGCCGGCAAGTCCACCCTCGTCAACTCCCTCGTCGGCCGCCAGGTCAGCGAAGCCGGAGTGCTGCGCCCCACCACCCGCACCCCGGTGCTCGTCTGCCACCCCGACGACCACCACTGGTTCGCCGGAATGCGGGTCCTCCCCGACCTCATGCGCGTATGGGCACCCCAGGACGAGGAGGACCTCCTCCCCGCCCGCAAGGGCCGCCCGCCCGGAACGCGCCGCGGCGCCACGACGCGCGAACTGCGCATCGAGACCGTCTCCACCCTCCCGCGCGGCCTCGCCCTCCTCGACGCCCCGGACATCGACTCCCTCGTCGTGGAGAACCGGACCCTCGCGGCCCAGCTGATCTGCGCCGCCGACGTCTGGGTCATGGTCACCACCGCCTCGCGGTACGCCGACGCCATCCCCTGGCACCTCCTGCGCACCGCCAAGCAGTACGACGCCACCCTGATCATCGTCCTCGACCGGGTCCCGCACCAGGTGCTCGCCGAGGTCTCGCGCCAGTACGGGGCCCTGCTCAACCGGGCCGGGCTGGGCGACGTACCGCGGTTCACGGTGCCGGAGCTGCCCGAGTCGGCCGGCGGCGGCGGACTGCTGCCCGCCAGCGCCGTCGCCCCGCTGCTCGCCTGGCTCAGCCACCACGTCCAGGACCCGGCCGCCCGCCAGTACGCCGTCGGCCGCACCGCGCTCGGCGCGCTCGACTCCCTCCGGCGCCGCATGCCGGAGCTCGCCTCCGCCGTCGCCGCCCAGCACGCCGCCGCCGTCCGGCTCACCTCGGCCGTCGAGGACGCGTACAGGAGGGAGGGCAAACGGGTGCAGGGCCGCCTCGACAGCGGCGCCGTCCTCGCCGGGGACGCCCTCACCCGCTGGCGCGGCTACCCCCTCGACACCAGCGCCGACGAACTCCTCGACTCCCTCGCGGAATCACTCGCCGCGCTGCTCCAGTGCGCCGTCGCCGCCGCCGACGAGCGCATCGCCGAGGTGTGGCGCCGCGAGCCGGCCGCCGGGGCGGTACCGCTGCCCGGGCCCGACCGGGAGGCGGCGGAACGTATCGGCATGGCCGTACGGCGCTGGCGGCGCGTGCTGGAGGAACTCGCCGAGGAAGAGGTCGCCAAGCTCGGCAAGCAGCCCGCACCCGACCCCGACGGCATCGCCGCCCTCCTCGTCGCCGCCCTCCTCGGCGGCAAACGCGCCCGCCCGGCGGGGGAGAAGCTCGCCGAGCGGATCGGCGTCCAGGCGGCCGTACGCCTGCGCGACCGGGGCGGGGAACTGGTCAGCGACCACCTCGACGAGGTGCTGCGCGCCGAGCGGGACCGCCGCCTCGCGCCGCTCCAGGCGCTCGAAGTGACCCCGGAACCACAGGCCGAGCTGATCGCGGCGCTGTCCGTACTGCAGAAGGAGAGGTGAGGGGGTGACCGCCTTGACCGACCGCGACCGCGAGCGTGCCGGGGACCGCGACCACGTCCGCGACCAGGCCGGGGACGGCGTGCGCATCCGCGACCGGGCGGGGGAACGGGTCCGCGCCCGGGCCGCCGGCCGGAGCGCGGGCCCGGACGCGGGCGGCGCCGCGGACACCGGCGCCGAACCGGAACCCACGGACGGCCGCACCGGCGACCGGCCCGCCGGACGCGCCGCCGACCGCTGGGACGACGGGTTCATCGCCCGCTCGCGCCACCGGACCACCCGCAAGGGGGGCTTCGGCAGGGCCCGTTCACGCGGCGCCGAGGACGAATCCCCGGCCGAGGCGCTCGACGAGGAGGCGGACGCGGGCGAGGAGGCCCTCGTCCGCGCCGTCTCCGGAGCGGGGAGCGACGGCGGCAAAGCCCCCGCACCCCCGCTCAGCCCCGAGGCCCAGGCCCTGCGCACCCGCCTCGACGCCCTGCGCCAACTCGTCGGACTCTCCCGCACCCGCCTCGACGGAAGGACCCTGGCCGAGGCCGGACGGGTCCTCGACGAAGCCGCCGCACGCCGGGGCCTGTCCGCCCAGCACACCGTCGTCGCCGTCGCCGGAGCAACCGGAAGCGGCAAGTCCACTCTCTTCAACGCACTCGCCGGAGTGCAGATCTCCGAGACCGGGCTGCGCCGCCCGACCACCGCCGCGCCCATCGCCTGCAGCTGGTCGGACGGGGCCGCCGGACTGCTGGACCGGCTGGAGATCCCCGGCCGGCTGCGCCGCCGCCCCCGCGAGACCCCCGAGGCCGAGACGCTGCGCGGGATGGTCCTCGTCGACCTGCCCGACCTGGACTCGGCGCTCGGCGTGCACCGCGAGCACGTCGACCGGGTGCTGGCCCTGGTGGACGCGGTCATCTGGGTGGTGGACCCGGAGAAGTACGCGGACGCCGTCCTGCACGAGCGGTACCTGAGGCCGCTCGCGGGGCACGCGGAGGTCACGTTCGTCGTACTGAACCAGGTCGACCGGCTGCCCGGAGAGGCGGCCGACCTCGTCCTGGACGACCTGCGCCGGCTCCTGGACGAGGACGGCATCGCGCTCGGCGAGCACGGCGAACCCGGCGCCACCGTCCTCGGCCTGTCCGCCCTGACCGGCGAGGGGGTCGGGGAACTGCGCGAGCTCCTCGGACAGTTCACCCAGGAGAGGGGCGCCGCGACCCGCCGGATCGCCGCCGACGTCGACCGGGCCGCCGCCCGGCTGCGCCCGCTGTACGTGGCCGACGGGCACAGCGGACCCTCCGGGCCCGAGATCGGCGAGGCCGCGCGCGCCGAGTTCGAGGACCGGCTCGCCGAGGCCGTCGGGGCGTACGCGGCCGGTCTCGCCGCCGAACGGGCCTGGCGGCGCAATGCCGGAAAGGCCTGCGGAACGCCCTGGCTGCGGCTGTGGCGCTGGTACGAGAACCGGCGCGCCCCCCG
>NZ_JZWV01000930.1 GCF_000966975.1 Streptomyces katrae
CGCCGGCCTGTCCGCCCTCGCGGTGATCGGCCGCTCCTCGGCGGCCGCCCCCGCGCCGGCCGAGGAGGAGGTGACCGCCCGCCAACGGGTGGAGCAGGCCGTCCGGACCGTCGCGGACGAGGCTGCCGTCGGACTGCCCGAACCCTGGGCGCAGGCCGTACGGGAGACCGCGGTCCGCGGGGCCGCCCGGCTCCCGGAGGCGCTCGACGAGCTGGCCGTGACCCTCGGCGCGGCCGTCCCCGCCTCCGGCGCGAAGCCGCCCCGGCCCGCCTGGTGGCCGGCGGCGGTACTGGCGCAGGCCGCCATGACGCTGGTGCAGGTCTTCGGCGGGCTGTGGCTGGTCGGGCAGATCGCCGGGGTCCTGGAGCCGAAGCTGCTGCCGCCCGTGCTGTTCATGGTGGCGGGCATCATCGGCGGGCCGCTGGTCGAGTGGGCCTGCTCGATCGCGGCCCGAGGACCGGCGCGCAGGTACGGGCAGGACGCCGAGCGGAGGCTGCGGCAGGCGGCGGCCGGCTGCGGACGGGCCCGGGTGCTGGAGCCGGTGGCGGCCGAGCTGCTGCGCTACCGGGAGGTCCGGGAGCAGTACGCGACCGTCTCCGCAGGGGGGACGAGGTTGTCCACAACCCGCCAGTAGTCCACAGGCCGGAGCGGCCGGTCGGGGTCCCGGGCCAGCATGGTCGTACCTCGTGCGGAGGGTCCGCGCGAGCCGTACGGAACGTGGGGAGGGCGGCCGGGATGAACGACACCCTGGTGACGCTGGTGGGGCACGTGGCGACGCAGATCGACTTCAAGGAGACGCTGACCGGCCCGTCGGCGAGGTTCCGTTTCGCGGTGACCCCGCGGTACTTCGACCGGCGGACCGAGGCCTGGACGGACGGTGCCACCAGCTTCTACACCGTGTGGGCGCGACGGGTGCTGGCGGTGAACCTGGCGAGTTCCGTCTCCGTGGGGGAACCGCTGGTGGTGCACGGGCGGTTGCGGGTCCGGGAGGGGCCGCCGGACGGCGAAGGGGCCCGCTGGTTTTCGGCGGACATCGACGCGATCGCCGTCGGACACGACCTGAACCGCGGAACTGCGGCCTTCCGCAGGGTGGTCAAGACGGAGACCCCGCTGATGGGCCCTCAGAAGGCGGCGGTGGTCTGAGTGTTCGATGAGGCTAGGATTCCCCGGTATTCACGGGCACCTGGGTCTATGGCCCGAAGGGGAAGACTGTGTCGATTGCTGTTCCCGCGTCCTGCGCGTCCTTCGAGTCCCGCGCCGCGTCCACGGGCGGACCGGCCTCCGCTCCGGCCGCTTTCCGGTCCCCGTCCGGTTCCCGATCCCCGGGCGGCCGCGGGCGTGGGGGACGGCGTGCCTGCTCCCGGCGGCGGGGCCGTCTCCGCCGCCGTGGCGAGCGCGGTGCGCGGGGGCGCGCGGCGGCCGCTGGCGGTGGCCCTGCTGGCCGCCGCCCTCACCGCCGCCCCGGGCGCCCGGGCCTCGGCCGACTCCGACCAGGCGGTGTCCAGTGCGGCGGCCGGCGGTGCGAGCGCCGTGCTCGACGGCCTGAAGACCTACGGCCAGGCCGTCCTGCACGCCCGGGACGGCTCGGTCCGGCAGATCCCGGCCGGGCTGTACGAGATGCGGGTCGACGGCGGCGGCATGCTCCAGACGTACGGGGTCGGCGTCGCGGGCAACGCCCAGCCGCAGGCCCGCTACACCGAGAGCGGCTGGGGCGGCAGCCCCCTCGCCGCCAACGGCGAGGCGGGCGGCCGGATCCGCTGGGTGCTGGAGCACTCCTACCCGCAGCACAACGACCTGGCCGGGCTGGCGAAGGCGGCCGGGGCCGGAGCGCTGACGGCGGAGAGCGCGGCCGCCGGGACCCAGGTGGCGATCTGGCGGCTGGCGGAGGGGGCGCAGGTCGAGGCCACCGACCAGGCGGCCGAGAAACTGGCCGACTACCTCCAGCGGGAGGCGGGCCGGCTGCCGGAGCCGCCGGCCTCGCTGAGGCTGGACCCCGGCCGGGTGACCGGTTCGGTGACGGGGCCGACCGGCACCCGGCTCGGCCCCGTCACGGTCCGTACCGGCGCGCAGAGCGTGTCCGTCACCCCCGACGCGGCGGCCGTGGCCATGGGGGTGCGGGTGGTCGACGCCGACGGGCAGCCCGTGACGTCCGCGGCCGACGGCAGCCGGCTGTACTTCGAGGTGCCCCCGGGCACCCCCGACGGGACGGCCTCGGTCACCGTGCAGGGCTCGACCAAGGTGCCGGTCGGGCGGGTCTTCACCAGCGGGATCCCGGACGAGGCGCAGGTCGTGGCCGGCTCCAGCGAGTCGGCTGCGGCCGCCACCGCCACGGCGGTCTGGCCGCAGCCGCCGGCCGGCCCGGCCGGGAAGGTGGGCACCCTGGCCGGGAGCGCCGAGGTGGTTCCCGCCGCGCCCGCCGGAACGGAGACGCAGTCACCTGACGAGGAGCGGCTGGCCGTCAGCGGCAGCTCCGCCGCCACCCCGGTGATCGCCTCGCTGGCGGTGGGGCTGGTGGTGTTGGGCGGGATGGTGGTCCTGCTGCTGCGCAAGCGGCCGCTGGAAGGAGAGGAAGGGGAGATGGAGGGCTGAACGAGGCTGAACGAGGACCGCGGCGCTTCATGACGGCGGGTCCCGGGTAAGCGCGGGAAATGGCAGATCATGATCAAGCACTGACCTGGCGGGGCACCGCCGCGCAATGGGACCGGCGGCTGTTCGACGCCGTGGCCCGACGGCACTGGCCCGCGGGCGAGCGGGTGCTGCCCGCGCTCGGGCGGGCCGCCAACCACGGGGTGCTGTGGGGCGGGATCGCGGCGGCGCTCACCGCCCTCGGCCCGCCGCGCACCCGCCGGGCCGCGCTGCGGGCGGCCGCCTCGCTGGCGCTGGCCTCCGCGACCGTGAACTCCGTCGGCAAGTGGTCCGTACGCAGGCCCCGGCCGCTGCTGGAGGGGGTGCCCCTGGTGCGGCAGCCGGCCGTGCCGCCGTGGACCACCTCCTTCCCGTCCGGGCACTCCGCCTCGGCCTTCGCGTTCACGGCCGGGCTGGCGCTGGAGTCCCCGGCGTGGGGGGCCGCGGTGGCACCCCTGGCCGCGTCGGTGGCGTTCTCCCGGGTCTACACGGGTGTGCACTACCCCTCGGACGTGGCGGCGGGCGCGCTGCTCGGGGTGGCGGCGGGATTCGCCGTGCGCGGGCTCGCCCGGAGCGCGCAGCGGGCCAGGGCCGTCCCGGGTGACGAACGGCCGGCGGCCGGGGTGCCCGCGCTGCCGGACGGGGACGGGCTGACGGTCGTGGTGAACACCGGCGCGGGCACGGCCGGGGCCGCGGTGCTCGGCGTCCTGCGGGACCGGCTGCCGAAGGCGGAGGTCGTGGAGTGCGGGGGCGAGGCGCTCGCGGCGGAGCTGTCGGCCGCGGCGGCCCGGTCGGCCGTGCTCGGCGTGTGCGGGGGCGACGGCACGGTCAACGCCGCCGCGACCGCCGCACTGCGCGCGGGGGTGCCGCTGGCGGTGTTCCCCGGGGGCACCCTGAACCACTTCGCCCTCGACCTCGGCCTCACCGGCCCGGAGGACACCTGCCGGGCACTCGCCGAAGGCCAGGCGGTCCGCGTGGCCGTGGGCCGCTTCACCCCGACCGGCTCAGGCTCAGGCTCCGACGCCGGCTCCGGCTCAGGCTCTGGCTCCGACGCCGGCTCTGGCTCTGGCTCCGGCTCCGGCTCGGGGGCGCGTGGCGGGGAGGGTGGGTACTTCCTGAACACCTTCAGTTTCGGCGTCTATCCCGAGCTGCTGCGTCACCGGCTGCGCTGGGCGCCGCGGATCGGGGGCGGGCCGGCCGCGGTCGCGGCCGCCTGGCGGGTGCTGCGGGCCGAGCGGCCCGTGCGGCTGACGCTGGCCGGGCGGCCCCGGAGCGCCTGGCTGCTCTTCGCCGGCAACGGCACCTACCAGGGCTCCGGCCCCACCCCCCGCCGCCGCGAGGGCCTCGGCGAGGGCCTGCTCGACCTGCGCCTCGTGCACGGCGGTGGCCGCCCCGGCCCCCGCCTCCTCGCCGCCGCCCTCGCCGGACCGCTGACCCGCTCCCCGGCCCACGTGGCCATCCGCGTGCGCCGCCTGCACATCGCGGACATCCCGCCGGGCACCCCCTTCGCCTATGACGGCGAATACGCCCGCGCCCCCGCCGCCCTCGTCCTCGACACCCTCCCCGACGCCCTCGCCGTCTACCGCCCCCGCTGACCTCACGGGCCGGCCGGACCCGGCTCCACCCCCAGGTCGGCCCGCATCACCCCGCGCATCCCGATCCACTGGTCGTTGGCCCGCAGCAGCATCACCCGTATCTCCTCGAACACCTCCTCCGGCGAGGTGTCGGCCTCCTCCAGCCGCATGACCCGGTCGTACGCGTGGGCGAGGGACACCGCCATGGCGTCCAGCTCCGCCAGGACCGCGTCGGAGGCGACCATCTGGGCCTCGGCGAAGGTGGCGTGCATCGCGTGCCGGGCGGCGTCCAGCGAGGCCCGCGCCTCCGGGGTGACCTCCCCCTTGTGCACCCGCCACAGGTGGTTCATCAGCTCGACCCGGTACCGCCGGTAGCCGGCGTTCGCCGCCACGTAGCACTCCCGCTGCTTGTCCCGCTCGGCCACCCGCTGCTCGCGCGCCCACTGGGCGTCGGCCGCCCGCTCCTGCCGCTCGAACTGGTCCGACTGCGCCCGCGACAGCAGGCGCTGCGACAGGACGGGGGCGAGGAGGGTCCCCATCACGGCTATCGTCGTGCCCGCGAGCGCGACCAGGGTGCTTTCCATTGCTGCTGCGTCCTCCGAGGGGTGCGGACCTGACCGGAACCGGGCGCCATCCTGTC
>NZ_JZWV01000931.1 GCF_000966975.1 Streptomyces katrae
ACCGGGCGCCATCCTGTCGCCCGCCCGCGGCCCCCCGCCGGGGTTTTCCCCCACCCGCCCCGCGCAGGCCCAGATCAGGGCCCTGACCATTCCCGTTTCCCCCAGGGGATGGACGTACGGCAGTATGGGGTGTATCTGCCCACCCATCGATCTGCCGGACGGTTTCTCTTGGCTGAGTTCATCTACACCATGCGCAAGACGCGCAAGGCGCACGGCGACAAGGTGATCCTCGACGACGTGTTCCTGAACTTCCTGCCGGGGGCGAAGATCGGCGTGGTCGGCCCGAACGGCGCCGGCAAGTCGACCGTCCTGAAGATCATGGCGGGCATCGAGCAGCCGTCCAACGGCGACGCCTTCCTGTCGCCCGGCTACTCCGTCGGCATCCTCATGCAGGAGCCCAAGCTCGACGAGTCCAAGACCGTTCTGGAGAACGTCGAGGACGGCGTCGGCGAGATCAAGCAGAAGCTCAACCGGTTCAACGCCATCGCCGAGGAAATGGCGACGAACTACACCGACGAGCTCATGGAGGAGATGGGCAAGCTCCAGGACGACCTGGACCACGCCAACGCGTGGGACCTCGACGCCCAGCTGGAGCAGGCCATGGACGCCCTGGGCTGCCCGCCCGGCGACTGGCCGGTCACCAACCTCTCCGGTGGTGAGAAGCGCCGCGTGGCCCTCTGCAAGCTGCTGCTGGAGGCCCCCGACCTGCTGCTCCTCGACGAGCCCACCAACCACCTCGACGCCGAGTCCGTGAACTGGCTGGAGCAGCACCTGGCCCAGTACAAGGGCGCCGTCGTGGCCGTCACCCACGACCGCTACTTCCTCGACAACGTCGCCGAGTGGATCCTCGAGCTCGACCGCGGCCGTGCCCACCCCTACGAGGGCAACTACTCCACCTACCTGGAGAAGAAGGCCGAGCGCCTCAAGGTCGAGGGCAAGAAGGACGAGAAGCGCGCCAAGCGCCTCAAGGAAGAGCTGGAGTGGGTCCGCTCCAACGCCAAGGGCCGTCAGGCCAAGTCCAAGGCCCGTCTCGCCCGCTACGAGGAGATGGCGGCCGAGGCCGACAAGATGCGGAAGCTGGACTTCGAGGAGATCCAGATCCCGCCGGGCCCCCGCCTGGGCTCGATCGTCGTCGAGGTCAACAACCTCACCAAGGCCTTCGGTGACAAGGTCCTCATCGACGACCTGTCCTTCACGCTGCCCCGCAACGGCATCGTCGGCGTCATCGGTCCGAACGGCGCGGGCAAGACGACGCTGTTCAAGATGATCCAGGGCCTGGAGACTCCGGACTCCGGCGACATCAAGGTCGGCGAGACCGTCAAGATCTCGTACGTCGACCAGGGCCGCGCCAACATCGACCCCAAGAAGACCCTCTGGGCGGTCGTGTCGGACGAGCTGGACTACATCAACGTCGGCAACGTCGAGATGCCCTCCCGCGCCTACGTCAGCGCCTTCGGCTTCAAGGGCCCGGACCAGCAGAAGCCGGCCGGCGTGCTCTCCGGCGGTGAGCGCAACCGCCTGAACCTCGCGCTCACCCTCAAGCAGGGCGGCAACCTGCTGCTCCTCGACGAGCCCACCAACGACCTCGACGTCGAGACCCTGGGCTCCCTGGAGAACGCGCTGCTGGAGTTCCCCGGTGCGGCCGTGGTCGTCTCCCACGACCGCTGGTTCCTGGACCGCGTGGCCACGCACATCCTGGCCTACGAGGGCGACTCGAAGTGGTTCTGGTTCGAGGGCAACTTCGAGTCCTACGAGAAGAACAAGGTCGAGCGGCTCGGCCCGGACGCCACCCGTCCGCACCGCGCCACCTACAAGAAGCTCACCCGGGGCTAGGTCGCACACATGGCCAGACACCACTACCGGTGCCCGCTGCGCTGGGCGGACATGGATGCCTTCGGGCACGTCAACAATGTGGTCTTCCTCCGCTACCTGGAGGAGGCGCGCATCGACTTCATGTTCCGCCTGGCGCCCGGTGAGGGCAGCGAGTCCTTCACGGGCGGCTCCGTCGTGGCCCGTCACGAGATCGACTACAAGCTGCCCCTCGTGCACCGGCACGAGCCGGTGCTCATCGAGTCCTGGGTGACCCGGATAGGCGCCGCGTCCCTGACCATCCGCTACGAGGTCAAGGACGAGGCGACCGAGGACGCGCCCGAGACGGTCTACGTCCGGGCCGAGACGGTCGTCGTGCCGTACAACCTCGCCGAGGGGCGGCCCCGCCGCATCACCGCCGAGGAGCGGGTCTTCCTCCAGGAGTACCTGGAGGAGCCCGCCGGCAGCGTCGCCGACCGCCCCAAGGGCGCGGAAGGGCGCCTCGCGGCATGACCGACCAGCTGCACTTCGCCGACTCCGGGGAGGCGGCCGACCTCGCCGCCTTCCTGGGCCG
>NZ_JZWV01000932.1 GCF_000966975.1 Streptomyces katrae
TTCCTGGGCCGGCTGGTGCACTACGACCGTGCGGCCGCGGTCCGTCTGCAGGCGCGGGCGGGCGGCGACGCGCTGGCCGTCTTCGGACGGCCGCCGTCGTTCGAGGTCCTCGCCGTCCGCGCGGTGCGGCTCGCCGCACCCCTCGCGACGCCGCTGGACGTGACCGTCTCGGCGGGCGAGCTGCTGGAGTCGGTCGACGAGACCGGCGCCGGCGCCCGCGTGCCGGGCGCCGTCACCGGGCCGCCCTGGACGGGCGTCCTGCCGCCCCAGGGCGGCTGGCGGCCCGTGCCCGGACTGCCCGCACCCGAGGCGGTACGGGCGGCCCTGGCCGAGGCCGTCGCCGAGTTCCGGGCCCGGGACGAGGCACTGCCCCCGCAGCACCGCACCCGCTCCGAGCGCGACCGCATCGGCCGCGAGATCTGGTCGCGGACCCTCGGCGACACCGAACTCCCGCTGCGCGCCGCCCACGCCGCCCAGTCCCTGCTTCCTGCGGCCCGTACGCGTGACGGCCCCCGCCGGCGGCGCCGCCGGCGCGCCCGCCCCCGTGGCCCTGTTCGCCTCCGGCGGCTGGCTGCGGCTGAGCACCCCGTACGGGTCCGTCGCGACCCGGCAGCCCGGACCGGGCGGCGGACTCGGCGCCCTCCAGGTACGCCCGCTCTGACGGTGTCCGCAGCCCCGCCCGGGGCTGCGGTCTCCCGCTCCTGGGTAGAGGAGACGGCCTAGCCGGCCGTGTTGATCATCGAGGCGGCCGCGTACGTCAGGTACCGCCACAGCTGCGCCTCGTGCTCCGGCGCCAGGCCCAGCTCGTCCAGGGCCTCCCGCATGTGCTTCAGCCACGCGTCGTGCGCCGCCGAGTCCACCTGGAACGGGGCGTGCCGCATGCGCAGGCGCGGGTGGCCGCGGTTCTCGCTGTAGGTGCCCGGGCCGCCCCAGTACTGCATCAGGAACAGCGCGAACCGCTCCTCGGCGGGCCCGAGGTCCCCCTCCGGGTACATCGGACGCAGCAGCGGGTCTTCCGCGACACCCTGGTAGAAGCGGTGGACCAGACGGCGGAAGGTCGCCTCCCCGCCCACCTGCTCGAAGAAGGTCGTCTCCTGGACGTTGCTCTGCGGATCGTCATTCACCCGACCATCGTCTCAGACACCCGGACGGAGGACCCCGGTCCTAGGACCGCCCGACGCCGGGGATCCAGGAGGGCTCGCACGCGGCGCCCGCCCGCCGCACAGTGGAGACATGGGCACGGGCGGCAGGGGCGGCGCACACGCGGCACACACCCCGCGGGGACCGGAGGAGCCGGTCCGCGATCTGCGGGAGATCGCGCACGCCGCCCAGGTACGGGAGCTCACCGCCGCCGGGGCGCTGGAGGACCCGGCCTGGCGGGCCGCCTTCGCGGCCGTCCCCCGGCACGTCTTCGTGCCGTACTTCTGGACCGGCCGCGGCGCCGGCCACGAGCGGCTGTGGGCCGAGGACCCGGACCCCGAGCGCCGGGCCCGCTGGCTGCGCGGGGTCTACACCGACGCCCCCCTCGCGACCCGGCTGCGGGACGGCGAACTGCTCTCCTCCAGCAGCCAGCCCTCCCTGATGGCGAGGATGCTGGAGGCGCTCCAGGTGCGTGACGGGGACGACGTGCTGGAGATCGGCGCGGGCACCGGCTACAACGCGGCCCTGCTCTGCCACCGGCTCGGCGAGGAGCACGTCACCACGGTGGACCTGGACGAGGAGATCACGGAGTCGGCGCGGGCGCACCTGGCGCTCCTCGGCTACCGGCCGGCGGTCGTCACCGGGGACGGGGCGCGCGGCTGCCCCTCCCGCGCCCCCTTCGACCGGATCCTGGTCACCTGCACCCTGCCGCTGATCCCGCACGCCTGGCTCGCCCAGTGCCGGCCGGGGGCGCGGATCCTGGCCCCGCTGTCGACCGGGCTGATCGCGCTCACGGTCCGCGACGCCGACTTCGCGGAGGGCCGCTTCCTGCACACCTCCGCCTACTTCGTCCCGCTGCGCGGGGCCACGGCCGGGCCGCCGCCGCCCGGCATGGGCGGCCCGCTGCACGGGGTCCCGTACGAACTGGTGGAGAACGAGCGCTTCCAGTTCCTGCTGATCCTGACCGCGGGCGTGCTGCGCCCCCGGGAGGCGCTGGACCTGTGGCGCGGCGAGGGCCGCCCGGCCCGCGAGCGGTTCGGGGTCACGGTCACCCCCGAGGGGCAGTGGGCCTGGCTCGACGATCCCCAGGGGCCCTATGTGTGGCCCCTGGGGACGACCGCCGGCTAGCGGCTCAGCCGCGCCGGATGGTGATGGTGGTCCAGGCGCCCAGGTGGACCCGGTCGCCGTCGGCGAGGGGGACCGGGACGTAGGGCTGGATCGGCTCCTCGCCCATGTTGACGGTGGTGCCGTTGGTGGAGTTCTGGTCCACGACCGCCCAGCTGAGGTCGGGCTGCTGGACCAGCACCGCGTGGCTGTGCGAGACGCCCGGGTCCTCCGGGGGCACCGACAGGTCGACGTCCGGGGACTCGCCCGTGGAGGCGCGGCGCCGGCCGATGGTGATCTGGCCACCGACCAGCGGGAGGTGCAGTTCCGGGGAGTACGCGGGCAGGTTGAGCCCGGCCGCCTCGGGGCCGCTGCGCCGCATCATCGCCATGAAGTACGCGCGGTCGGGGCCGATCGTCGCCGTCCACGAGCCGCTGCCGACGGGCTCCTCCGCGACGGGCGGCAGCGGGTACTCGGCCTGGACCGGAGGCTGCACCGGTGCCGGGACGGGCGCTTGGACGGGTGCCTGGGCCGGCGCCTGGACGGGTGCCGGTACCGGCTCCTGGACCGGCGGGGCGGGCGGCACCGGAGCGGCGGGAGCCGGCGGGGGCAGCAGCCAGTCGTCCTCGTCCAGGAGCGGCTCGGCCCTGCGGTTGACCCGGGAGGGCCGGGAGCCCTGGTACTCGAAGTGGTCCTGGGAGTACACCGGCTGGGGCGGGACCGGCGGCGGGGGCGGCGGCGCGGACGGCGGGGCGCC